>JAJRXB010000164.1 GCA_024276515.1 Chloroflexota bacterium | reverse complement strand
GGGAATCGCCCCGGAATGGGGATTCCGGGGCTACGCGGTGGGCCTCCGGGGCTACGAGGTGGGCCGATGAGAACCTGGCAGCGCCGGAATCCCTATTCCGGCGCGGGCAGAAAACACCGCCTTTCAATAGGCAATTGGTATAACACTTGCACCGCACTGCGGCGCAGTGCAGGTGAGTGGTCACTACAAGCATTTTTCAGACACGCTCTCAAAGGAGCAACCAATGGATCTACCGGACAAAGACGTTTTGCTCGCCCTGTACCGCCAAATGCTCATGCTGCGTCGGTTTGAAGAAGCGGTCGCGCGAGTCTATCGGGAAGGGAAAATCCCCGGCTTTGTGCACCTGTACATTGGCGAGGAGGCGGTGGCCACGGGCGTATGCGCTCACCTGGAGAAAACCGATTACGTGACCAGCACCCATCGCGGTCACGGCCACGCCCTGGCCAAAGGTGTCCCCGCTCGCCAGGTGATGGCCGAATTGTGGGGACGCAGCACCGGTTGCTCGGGCGGTCGAGGGGGCAGCATGCACCTTTATGCCCCCGAATATGGGCTGCTGGGAACCAACGGCATCGTCGGTCCCAGCATTATCAACGGTGCCGGGGCGGCCTTCTCCGCCAAATACCGGGGCACTTCGCAGGTGACCGTCGCCTTTTTCGGCGACGGCGCCAACAACACCGGGTCTTTTCACGAGGGACTCAACCTGGCCTCGATCTGGAAGCTGCCGGTGGTGTTTGTTTGCGAAAACAATCTCTACGCCACAGAGATGTCCTTCCTGAAGGCGACCGCCGGCCAAAGCGTCGCCGCCCGTGCCGCTGCCTACGCTATGCCGGGCGTCGCGGTCGACGGGCAGGACGTGCTGGCCGTCTACCAGGCTGCCGGCGAGGCCATCGCCCGGGCCCGGGCAGGCGAGGGTCCGACCCTGATTGAATGCCGCACTTATCGCTTCGTGGGCCACCACGAAGGGGACCCCGGCACCGGCTATCGAACCCAGGAGGAGGTCGAGGAGTGGCGCAAGCGCGATCCGATCCCCTTGTTTAGAGATCGCTTGCTGACCGACAAAGTTGTTACCCAGGACGAACTGGCTCAGATCGGAGACGACGTCGAGGCGCACGTCCAGGATGCCATTGATTTTTCCGCCCAAAGCGCCTGGCCCTCGCCCCAAGAGGCAGCCACCAAAGTCTTCGCCAGCCCGCTCTAGAGAAGAGGTAGTAGACGATGCGCGAGATTCGATACATCGACGCCATCCGAGAGGCCCAGGCGGAAGAGATGCGCCGGGACAAGACGGTATTCATCTTCGGTGAGGGCATCGGGCCCCGGGGCGGGGCCTTCACCCAGACCCAGGGCATGTGGGACGAATTCGGCGAGAAGCGACTGATTGACACGCCTATCTCAGAACTGGGTTTCACCGGGGTCGCCGTCGGCGCCGCTATGACCGGCCTGCGCCCCATCGTCGACATCATGTTCTGGGACTTTGCCTTCGAGGCCCTGGGGCAAATCGTCAACCAGGCTGCCCGCATTCACTATATGTCCAACGGCCAGATCAAAGTGCCGCTGGTAGTCCGGGGTGTGATCGGCGCCGGACAATCGGCGGGCGGGCACCACTCGAACTCTCCTTATCCCCTCTACACCCAAATGCCTGGCCTGAAGATCGTGATTCCCGCCACGCCATACGACGTCAAGGGACTGCTCAAAACGGCCATCCGCGACGACGACCCGGTGATGGTCTTCGAACACAAAGGACTGTACAACACGAAAGGACCAGTGCCAGAAGAGGAATACACGATTCCCTTTGGACAGGCCATCGTGCGCCGTGAGGGCAGCGACGTGACGTTGGTCGCCACGTCCAGGATGGTCTTGCTGGCCCTGGAAGCGGCCGAGACCCTGGCCGACGAAGGCATCTCGGCCGAGGTCGTCGATCCGCGGACGCTGGTGCCCCTCGACAAGAAAACCATCCTGGCCTCGATCCGCAAGACCAATCGCGTCGTTGTGGTGGACGAGGCCTTCAGTCCGTGCGGTGTTGGGGGCGAGATCGCCGCCCTGGCCGCAGACGAAGCCTTTTATCATCTCGATGCGCCGATCAAGCGGATTCACTCACTGTCAGTGCCCACGCCGTCATCGCCACCGCTGGAGAAGGCCGTGGTCCCCAGTCTCGAGCAGATCGTAACCACGGTGCGGGAGGTAATGAATCAGTGAGCATGTCGCCACGGGAAAGGGTGTTGGCAGCTATCAACCATCAGGAGCCAGACCGGGTTCCGCTTGACCTGGGCAGCACTCGCGTCACCGGCATCGACGTCGGCGCCTACGCTCGCCTGCGCGACCGGTTGGGGATTGAGGGCAAGCCGCCGAAAGTTATGGACGTATGGCAGATGCTGGCCTGGGTCGAGCAGCCGGTGATAGAGGCGCTGGAGGTAGACGTACTGCCGGTCCCGAGGCTGGTTCAGGATTTTGGCATGCGCATGGATAGCTGGCGACCCTGGCGGCTGGAAGACGGCACCCCGGTTCAGATGCCGGGCAACTTCGACCCGGTGGCCGAGGAAGACGGCGGCCTTTGCTTGTACTTCGGCGGCGAACTGGTCGCCAAAAAGGCCCCCTCAAGTCCCTACTTCGACAGAATGCTCGACTTGAGACTGTCCTACATTCTCCCGCCTGTGGAGACAATACCTTTGCCGGTCCTCAGCGACGAAGAGCTGGAATGGCGGCGGCGCTGGGCCGAGACCCTGCGTGCCGAGACGGACAAGGCTTTGCTTGGCGATTTTGGTTTCAACCTCGGTCGCTGGGGGTCGTATCCGGAGTGGTTTTACGCCATCGCCGCCGACCCCGACTATGTACTGGCCTGGTACGAGCGCAAGATCGAGGTTCTGCTCACCAACGTCGAGCTCTATGCCCAGGCCGTGGGCGACAACGTAGACGTCATCTGGCTGATGGAGGATTTCGGCACACAGCGGGGCATGATGATCTCGCCGCAGATGTTCAAAGAAATGGTTGCCCCCTACTACAAGCGCCTGTTCGACTGGATTCATCAGAACACGTCGTGGAAGGTTTTCTTCCACTCCTGCGGGGGCATCTACCCGATCATCGGCACTTTGATCGACTGCGGCGTCGACATTCTCAACCCGGTTCAGACCACAGCCGCCGGCATGGAGCCCGAAAAGCTCAAAGCGGAGTTCGGCGACCAGATCGCCTTTTGGGGAGGGGGGCTCGACACCCAGGCGACGCTGCCCTTCGGCTCTGGCGAAGAAATACGGGCGCAGGTGAAGGAGCGCATGCAAATCTTTGGGCCGGGCGGGGGTTTCGTCTTCAATCCAATCCACAACGTCCAGACGGACGTTTCCCCCGACAACCTGCTGGCAATGTACGAAGCCGTGCACGAGTATGGAAGGTATCCACTGTGAGAGTGCGTTTTGAAAGTCGCAATCTACGCATTGGTAGTAACGACCTCAGTCGTTTTAGGCTCCACAATGCAAGCAATCAACGACTGAAGCCGTTACTACGAGCACTTTTAAAACACTCTGTGAAAGATACCCCGGAGGAATGACGATGGCTTACGAAGTCGTCGTGCCCCGCCTGGGGCTAACGATGGAAGAGGGACGTATCGTCGAATGGTATAAGCAAGATGGAGAAACCGTCGAGGCGGGGGAACTTCTTTTCGCCGTGGAGACCGACAAGGCGGTCCTGGACGTGGAAGCGCCGGTCAGCGGCGTCGTCTATCATTTGCCAGATCTGCCCTCAGACCCACTGCCCATCGGAACGGTGATCGGCTACATCGCTGAACCCGGTGAGGAAGTGCTGCTGCCGCAGGCGACGCCGGCGGTGACACCCACATCCCCCCCGACCGAGACGTCTGCTTCGACGCCGGCCGCTGCCAACACACCGGCGGTCCCCCCCGGCGGTCGAAAGCTGTCCAGCCCGGCAGCCCGCCGGCGGGCGAAGGAGCTGGGCATCGACTGGCGCACGGTCGAGCGCCCCGGCGGTGGGCCGATCCTGGTGGCTCACGTGGAACAAGCTGCCCAGGCGAGGGAGTCAGCAGCGGCCCGGATCAAGGCTTCGCCCGTTGCGCGGCGACTGGCAGAAGAGGCTAACATTGACCTGGCCGAGCTGGCGGCTCAGAAGCCGGGCGGCAGAATCCAGCGCGAGGACGTGGAGGCGGCCATCGCTGCTCGCCGGGCGACCGCCGCACCCCCGCCCGCTACCCCCACGACGGACGAAGCGATACCCGTCACCCAAATTCGGCGCGTCATCGCCCAACGGATGGCCGAGAGCGCACACACCACCGCCGCTGTGACCCTCACCACCGAGGCCGACGCCACCGAACTGGTCGCCCTGCGCGAACAACTCAAGGCGACTCTCTCCTCACAAGGCATGATCGTCCCCACCTACAACGACCTGATCACCAGGCTCACCGGCCTGGCTTTGCAGGAACACCCCACGTTGAACGCTCACTGGAGCGAGGACGAAATCCTCATTCGAAACGACGTTCACATCGCAGTGGCGGTGGACACCGAGGCCGGGTTGCTGGTCCCGGTCATCCGCGACGTGGCGGCCAAGAGCATCCAGCAAATCGCAGAGGAGTCGCGCGCACTGGCAGAGAAGGCCCGGGCTCGCCAGCTAAACCCCGACGACCTGCAAGGCGGCACCTTCACCATCACCAATTTGGGCATGTACGGCGTCGACGCCTTCACGCCGATCATCAATCTGCCGCAGTGTGCCATTCTGGGGGTGGGGCGGATCATCAGCAAGCCGGCCGTGTGGAACAACCAGATAGTCCCCCGCAAGATGATGGCTCTCAGCCTTACTTTTGACCATCGGGTGGTGGACGGAGGACCGGCCGCCCGCTTCCTCAACACAATCCGCGAATACGTGGAGCAGCCCTATCTGTGGCTGACCCGGTGATAGGACACCTCAGTTTACGAATACGCGCGGTAAGCGCTCACCCCTCCCTGACAGGGAGGGGCCGGGGGAGGGTAGAATTTCGCCCGGAGAGAGATTCCGTCCCGGATGTAGGGTGTTTCTCCGGCGTCCCCTCCACCCCCACCCCAACCCTCCCCCTACGAGGGAGAGGGGATGAACACTCACTACGCACGTTCATTGGCAACCTCTACTGATGGGCATGGCAATCGGCATAAACGATGATAGATAGTATGACACCACGAGAGCGGATCAGAGCAGCACTGGCCCACCGCAAGCCCGATCGAGTGCCACTGGACATCGGCGGCTCCAATGTGACGACTATGGTCGACACAACCTACGAGAGACTCAAAGCCTATCTGGGCATCGAGGCCGAAACGGTTTACCTCAGCCGGAGAGCGCGCCAGGTAGTGCTGGACGAAAGGACCGCACAGCGCCTGAGCACCGACACCCGGGCCCTCTTTCTCGGCCCATCCGAGGGTCAGCCCGACGTCTCCCACCCCGACGGCTCGCTGACCGACGAGTGGCAGGTGACCTGGAAATCGGCCGGCGGACATTACAGCCCGGTCGGCAACCCGCTGGTCAACGCCACAGCCGCCGATCTGGACAGCTTCCCCTGGCCCGACCCCGACGACCCCGGTCGCACCCGCGGTCTGCGTGAGCGTGCCAGGCGACTACACGAGGGGACAGACTACGCCGTGATTCTCACCTTGCCGGTGGCGGTCGTCCACCTGAGCCAATACCTCCGTGGCTACGATCAATTCCTGATAGATCTGGTCATCGACAAGGGCTTTGCCGAGCGGCTCATGGACCGCGTTATGGAAATTTATCTCAAGATCGTCAGCAACGCCCTGGACGCGGCTGGCTCCCACGTGGACGTGGTTACGTTTGGCGACGACGTGGCCTTCCAGGACCGCCCCATGGTCAAACCCGGCACCTATCGTGAGCTGATCAAGCCCAGGCACCAGCAAATCGTGGACCTGATCAAAGCCAGGACCAACGCCGCCGTGCTCTATCACTGTTGCGGCTCGGTCTATTCGCTCATTCCCGACTTCATTGAGATGGGGGTAGACGCGCTGAACCCGGTGCAGGTGTCGGCCAAAGACATGGACGACACAGCCCGGTTGAAGCGAGAGTTTGGCGCGGACATTTGCTTCTGGGGAGGCATCGACACTCACCGCATTTTGCCTTGCGGCTCGCCAGAGGAGGTGCGGGCAGAGGTCCGGCGACGCATCCGCGACCTGTCAGAAAGTGGTGGTTACGTGCTGGCAGCGGTCCACGACCTTCAGGAGGACGTGCCGCCGGAGAACATCGTGGCCATGGCAGAAGCCACCCGTGAATTTGGGGCGCGTTGACGGGTCAGGGTCTGGCGGGTTCATCACCCTCTTCGGGGAAAGACTCGGCCACAGTTTGAAACGAGGCAGCCAGATGCTTTCGCAGGAGTTCGCGCGCCAGCTCAATATCGCGCTGACGCAGTGCCTCGACGATCTGCCGATGCCACTCGACGCCCCTCTCTCTGAAATCACCGGGCAGCGCCGTTCTGTGATACAGAAGAATCATCCGAATCTGCGGATTCAAGGCTTCCCACGCCGTCAACAACCGCTTGTGACCTGAGATGCGGCACATAGTATGATGGAACTCCAGATCGATGTCGGTGGCCTCGAACTCCGTGTAATCTTGTGCTGCCTGGATGGCCATCGACTCGACCAATTTGTCTAACTCGTCAATTTGCTCGTCCGTGGCGTGTTTAACCACGTAATCAACGGCGAGCAACTCGATGGCTTCTCGAAGGCTATAAATCTCCTCTGCGTCCCGGCGATTCAACCAGGCCACGAAGGTGCCTTTATGAGGATAACGGACGACGAGGCGCTCGTTTTCCAGCAACTTCAGCGCGTCGCGCACAGGCCCGCGGCTCGTTTGCATAGCCTCGGCGATCTCTCGCTCCACGATTCGCTGCCCTGGCTTTAGCTGACCCGTCAAGATAGCCTGGCGCAATTGGTGGGTTACGTGATCGCTCAGCGTCCGGCTGGACGGTGCGGACAATACGGGGAATCCGCTATTTTCGTTCATAATTTTCGATTCCTCTCAGGCAGTGCCAGACCACGATTTACGCCTGTACCTTTCCGTCAACGATCTGAGGTGTCTTGCCGTCGGTGCCGGGTAATGCCTTCATAACCTCGATGGTGAAGCCGATTTTGTCTTCGGTGTCAAAGTTGGCCCAGGTAGTGCCCGGACGCAGGCCTGATCCCATCTGGGCGACTTTGATGCCATGTCTGGCCAGGTGCTCGACCACGGGCTCAAGGTCGGGCACGTTGAAGCGAATATGATGGATGCCCTCGCCGTGTGTTTCAAGGAAGTCGGCCCAGATGCTTTGCCCCTCGAGGGGCTGAATGAGCTCCAGCTCAATGGGCCCCAGGTCGGCAAAGGCCATTCGGGCTGTGAAATTGCCTGGTTTCCCCTCGTAGACTTTTTGGACGTCGGTGCGATCAGCAGGTGGCCAGCAAATAGTTCGGAACGGGCCGATGCCAAAGGCTTCGGATAACATCTTGGTGACCCGGTCCAGGTCCTCGACGACCACGCCAATCTGCACGAATTCGCTAAACATCTCTTTGAGAGAAACCATCCCATCTGACATCCTGTGTCCTCCATAATTGTAGGTTTTTGGTCAGAGGTTACCAGTTAACCAAGGTGTAACCACGCAAAAAGTATACCACATAAAGTGGTAAAATGTCAATCAAGAGCAGGCGGGTGTAGAATTCTGCAAAATTGCAAGGGATGTCCTTTGGGGCTTTAACCGCCACGGTAGGGACGAGACATTCCCAGCAACAGGTCTCTCAATCCAGATTCCGGCGCATAAACCGAAGTTGTACGCTTCAGCAGGATGTCCTGCGGGAATGCCTCGTCCCTACGCAAAACAGATGAGTTTGCAGCGTTCAAACTCGCAATTGGTATAACGCACTCGGGAGGTAAAAAATATGTCCAACGATCTATTCGATTTGACAGGCAAGGTAGCAGTTGTCACCGGAGCCAGCGCGAACGGGGGTGTCGGCCACGCATTGGCGTTGGGTTTCGCCCGATACGGCGCAGACGTGGTCGCTGCCGACATTGATGAGGAGGGGGCCAGGGTCACGGTGGAGGAAGTCCGTGCTCTGGGACGCAAAAGCATGGCCGTCTACTGCGACATTTCGAAACCGGAGGACGTGGCGAAGCTTTTTACAGAGGTTGACGAGCGCTTCGGCCAGGTTGACATTCTCGTCAACGTTCCCTATGCCCTGCCCAGCCGCGTTCGTCCCCACGAATTGACTTTAGAGGCGTGGCACAAAACGCTCTCTGTCAGCCTGGTCGGCTACTTCCTGTGTGCTCAGCAGGCGATTCGCCGAATGCTGAAGCAAGGGACGGGTGGCAGCATCCTCAACATCGGCTCTATTGCAGGGGTGTCTGCTCTGGGACGAGGCAACTTTCCCTATAGCGTGGCCAAGGGGGGGGTCAATCAAATGACCAAAGAATTGGCGGTCGAGTATGCCGGGCAGGGAATTCGCGTCAACGCCATTCTGCCGGCCCAAATACTCACGCCGGGCCTCAAAAAGGAACTCCTGGCCGACCCGCGATTCGGTGATCGGTTACGCCAGCGTGTTCTGGTTGGCATACCGATCAACCGCATGCTCGAACCGGAGGATCTGGTCGGTGCAGCCATATTCCTGTGCTCCGACGCGGCCGTTGCCGTCACCGGGGTGCTCCTGCCGGTAGACGGGGGTAATCTGGCGCTCAACGCCGGCGGCAGCCACACCTGGCCGACAGAGTAGTGGAACTTGTCTATCGGGGGCCAATGCCTGGGGCGGGATGGTCGCGACGTTCAACTGTGTGACCCCAGGTGCTCATCTCCTTCAAGACCGTCTCCACAATCAAGGGCATCTGCCCGCCGACCGTCGGCGACAGCTCCAGCCCTACCTCCAGAGAATCGGGCTGCACCCCGATCAGCACCACCCGGCGGGGCATCAGATCGCGCAGTTGGGCCACGCTCAACAGATCGGCCAGCCCGATTTGGTGTGGCGACAGCTTGCGTCCCAGAAAGGCCGGGATTTCGCCATCGGTCAGCCGGACGACCGTGCCGGGGGGACGCCCGGCGTCCACAGCGTCGATCACCAGCAGCCGGTCTACCCCGTCCAAATAGGAAAGGAGGCCCAGGCCCATGGTCCCCCCGTCCAACACCTGGACCTCCTCGGGAAGGGTGTAGTATTCTTTCAAATGCTCGACGACGCGGACTCCAACGCCCTCGTCTTGCAGCAGGATGTTGCCGACTCCCAGTACCAGTGTCCGGCTCACGACTCCGACGCTTCTCCCGGCGACTCAAACGCCTCCTCATCGCCCGGGCAGATGAATTTCCAGCCGCTGAAGATGCTGCTCATCAATCCGTTGGCCTCCTCCACGTCCACCAGAAAGGCGCTGTAGACGTGGTGAATGGCAAAGGCGATGAGGAGCCACATGATCAAGTGGTGCACCAGGCGCACGAATTGACTGTCCACGATGAGGAACACCCAACCGGTGAGAGCCCACCAGAAGCCCCCTGGATTCGACTGGGCGTACAGGGCAAAGCCGGTGAGGGTCTGGAGGAAGTAGAGGAAGACGATGATGGCATAGGTGAAGCCGGCCAGTGCATTGTGTCCCAACACGGTGGGGGGTTCGCGTCGCAAAAAGAGATAGTATTGGACAGCATGTTTGAGCTTGCCCCGCCCTTCGGCGGTGACGAAGGGAATGAGCGCCCGCCAGCTTACCCACTGGTTTCCGCCGAAAAAGGCCCAATAGGTGCGCAGCACCAGACTGGCAACGAAGATATAGGCGAAGAGGATGTGGATGAAGCGCATATTACCCATAAAGTAAGGGCCATAGGCCTCGCGGGAACTGACTTGCACGTAGGGGTTGCCGATGTAGTAGCCGGTGAAGGATAGAACGATGATGGAGGCCACGTTGATCCAGTGGGTAAGCCGGACCGGGATTTCCCACACGTAAACGCGGCCGGTGTTGTTGACTCGCGTTGCCATGCCGAACCTCTACTTACCTGATAGCCACTTGCCGACCCTCCCACAGGTTGCGGCCGATGGCCCCTAGCGGGAGGGTGAGCAGCTACCCTCGTTATTAGAGTTGTTTCCTTTTAAGCAACAACCAGGTGACCGGCACTTAAACGTCAGCTAGAAAGGCTCTCTTTTTGCCATAATGATGCTAGAAATGGCGACAAAAGTGCCGGTCACTTTATTCAGGAACGACTCTATTGTATCTTGATGGATACAATCTCCTGGCCCTCTGCATCCACGATGTGGGCGGCGCACGCCATGCAGGGGTCAAAGGAGTGTACGGTGCGCAGAATCTCCAGCGGCTGCTCCGGGTCGGCGACCGGGGTGCCGATGAGAGCTGCTTCGTAAGGCCCCCGCTGTCCATTGCCGTCGCGGGGACCGGCATTCCAGGTGCTGGGCACCACGCATTGATAGTGTTTGATGTGCCCATCCTCGATCTGGACCCAATGCCCCAGGGCGCCGCGTGGCGCTTCGGTCATGCCAAAGCCCTGGGCCTGGGCCGGCCATTTCGAGGGATCCCACAGCTCGCCGCTGTGCACCCGCAGATCACCGGTTTTGAGGTTGGCCGTCAATTGGTCCAGCCACTCCAACGCTGCCTCGGCAATGACCCACGTCTCGATCCCCCGCGCCGCCGTCCGGCCCAGTGTGGAGAAGAGAGCCTCCGGTCCCACGTCCAGGTGGGCCAGCACCGCATCTACCTTCTCTTTCACCGAAGCGTGGCCTGGCGCATCGGGTGAGGCGTAAGCCACCAGCATCCGGGCCAAAGGCCCCACTTCCATCGGTTGATCCTCGTAGCGGGGCGACTTGAGCCAGCTATATTTGTCGCCCTCGCCGGTGTTGAGGAATTTGTAGGGAGGTTGAGGGCCGGTGTATTTGGGCCGGGTCTCGCCTTCCCACGGATGGAGTGAGGTCCCATCGCCGCCGGCGTATTCGTACCAGGAATGGGTGACGTATTCGGCGATCTTGCTCTGGTCCACCGGGTGGACGGTGCTCAGGTCTTTGTTCAAAATGATCCCTCGGGGCAGGTAGAGCAACTCGGGATGCGTGGTGGGGTCGCCCACCCCCAGCGGGAAGTCGCCGTAGGCCAGGTAGTTGCCGTGGCCAGTCCCCAACGACGCCCATTCCTTGTAGAAGCTGGCCACAGCCAGCAGGTCGGGGATGTAGACCTGCTTCACGAACTCTAACCCCTTGGTGAAGAGTTTCGTCAGGAGGGAGATACGCTCGATGTTGAGGACAGCCGGGCTATTGGGGTCCACGGCCAGGGCCATCCCTCCCACCAGGTAGGTTTGCAGGTGAGGGTTTTTGCTGCCCAGCACGGCGTGGATGCGGATGATGTCTCGCTGCCAGTCCAGCGCTTCCAGGTAGTGAGCCACGGCCATCAGGTTGGCCTCAGGCGGCAACTTGTAGGCCGGGTGTCCCCAGTAGGCGTTGGCAAAAGGTCCCAATTGGCCGGTTTCAACGAAGGCTTTCACTTTGGCCTGGACTGCGGCGAAGTAGTCGGTGCTGCTCTTGGGCCAATCGGAAATGGATTGGGCCAGGTCCGAGGTGGCAGCCGGGTCGGCGCTGAGGGCGCTGACGATGTCTACCCAATCCAGGGCGTGGAGGTGATAGAAGTGAACCGGGTGATCCTGAATGTACTGCGCAGCCTCGATGAGGTTACGCATGATCACCGCGTTGAGGGGGATCTCAATCCCTAAGGCGTTCTCTACTGCTCGCACGGAGCAGACGGCATGCACCGTTGTTCAGACGCCTCATATGCGCTGGGTGAAGTACCAGGCGTCGCGTGGGTCGCGGCCTTGCAAGATGGTCTCGATGCCACGCCACATAGTGGCCGAGCTCCAGGCATCGGTCACCTGGCCCCCATCCACCTGAGCTTCGATGCGCAGATGTCCTTCGATGCGAGTCACCGGGTCAATGGCAATTTTAGCCATCGCTCACTCCTCCTCCACTTCTACTTTGGTTTTGTTCAAGGGCCGGGCCTTGGCCCGGACAGCGCTGGCAACGCCGTGGAGAGCAAATGCGCCAGCGACTCCGGCCACAATGCCCAAACCAACCTTGTCGGCCGTGGCCTCCACGCCAAAGCCGGGGACACTCGGTAGCCGCCGGTAGAAGGGACTCATCGTATCCCAAAAGGCGGGCTCGGAGCAACCCACGCAACCGTGCCCGGCCCCTACCGGCCAACTGGTGCCATCGTTCCACCGCACGATGGGACAATTGTGGAACGTTTCCGGTCCCTTGCAGCCCATCTTGTACAGGCACCATCCCTTGCGATGCCCTTCGTCGCCCCATTCCTCGACGAATTGGCCGGCGTCAAAGTGGGCCCGTCGCTCGCAATCGTCGTGGATGCGAGAGCCATAGGCGAACAGGGGCCGTCCCAGTTGGTCGGTGGCCGGCCAGGCGCCGAAGGTGAGATAGTGGACGATCACAGCCGTAAGGTTTTGAACGTTCATCGGGCATCCGGGCAGGTTGATGATGGGCACGCCCTTCACAACGTCTCTCACGCCGACGGCATCGGTAGGGTTAGGCGCTGCCGCCGGGATGCCGCCGTAAGCGGCGCACGTCCCCACCGTGATGATGGCCGCCGCGTTCCCACCGATCTCCTGCACCAGGTCCAACGCTGTGTGCCCCCCGATGGTACAGTAGATGCCGCCATCCTTGGTGGGGATGGAGCCTTCCACCACCACCAGGTATTGGCCCTTGTAGGCTTCGACGGTGTCCATCAACGATTTCTCGGCCTGGTGGCCGGCGGGAGCCATCACCGTTTCGTGATAGTCAAGCGACAGCACGTCCAGGATCAGCTCGGCCACGGTGGGTTTGCTGGCCCGCAGCAGCGACTCGGTGTTGCCGGCGCAATCCTGATACTCCAGCCAGAGCAGCGGCGGTCGGGTTGCCGTCTCCAGTGCCTCGACGACCCGAGGCATGTAGCGAGGCGGCAGGGCCAACACCGCCGTCATCGCCGAGCAGAATTTGAGGAAGTCCCGCCGCGATACGCCCCGTTGGGCGAGCGTCTCTCTCAATCCCCCAGCTTCATTTGGCATAAGTCTCCCTCCTTTTTGTTTAGAGTTGTTCCTAATAAACATAGGCTGAGGTGACAGTCACTTTTGGCACAACTATCAGGTCAGAATTTGAAAGATCACCCCGTTTTTGCGCCAGTTCAAGTGACTGTCACCTGCATAGACCCTGGCTCGGTCGGAGACCGGCCAGAGCAATAGCAATAAGGGCAAAGGTAAGCGTTCAGCAGGGCAGCCTTGCGAAGGTTTCGAGAAGGGTCTTCGCGGCAGTCATATGCCCCATCCTTACGAAGAACCTATGCGAATCCATGCAAGGTTCTTGTTCGGCAGGAATTGACTAAAGCACAAATGGATTGAATAGAGCGCGGAGGTTTCCGACAAAAGCAGTGACCTGCTCGCTGCGAGGATGCAAAGAAGAAAAGATCAACCTCCGTCGCCCCCCTCGACGGCTAGATACCTATCCACCACTGGCGAAGCCGTGCCCCCCACTGCAACAGGCAAAACCTGTGCGCATTCGCCAGTCGGCATAGGTGACAGGGGAAATCACTGCCCATTTTAGCACGAGATAACTCGTTTGTCAAGATTTTCACAAATTATGAGGAAAAAGATATATATACTCCTGAACATCGAAGTTCCCGAAACCTGTCTGTCGGGGACCTTCGCAAGGCTGGGGCGACTCCACCTGGCCGAGCAGTTACCCTGTTGATCACGGCGATTGCAGGCGATAGACGGTCATATTGGCATGCCCCTGCCTCAGGGTCCACTCGAAGCCCGTCGTATGGACCATCTCCAGGCGCGGATCCTGCGCCATGCGCCGATAGGCGTCGGACCAGTCGGGAAAGAAGACCACGTAATCAGCGCCATGATTTTGCATAAATTCGATCAGTCGCACTTCGTCGGTGATGAACGGGATCACCTCCGGCGTGACCAATCCGGCCAGATCGAGCAGGGGCCGGCGGGTGAAATAGCCAACCGCCCCGATGTCGTGGACGGCGATGAGGCTGTCGGGCGGGGTGTTATCCTCCAGCCAACGGGCGGTGGCGACCATCTCCCCCTGAATGAAAGCGACATCGGTGGCGTAGGCCCGGGCGCCCAGTCCCAAAAAGGCGAGGCCGACCAAAACGGTGGAGGCAACGGTCACCCGGCTGAGGACGCGAGGCAACATAGCCCGGGCGGCAGGTCGCACCAAATACGCCATCCCTGCCACGCCGAGCAGAAGGAAAAAGGGGATAACCGGCATCTGGTAGCGACCATGCTGATAGGTAACGGGCAAGCGCAGCGCGTAAACGGTCAGATAGGCAAACCACCAGGCAGCCAGGAGCAAGGGACCGGAGACCGAGGGCCGGGGGCCGGGGGGCGAGAGCGCGGGGGTGACAAAGGGGCGCGAAACTGACCGCCACACCTGATACACAAACCCCGGCAGCAAGAGCACCTGCCCACCCACCAGAGTGACGCCGACCATCGTCAACCAGCGTCGCCCCAGGGGAACCAGGCTGAGGAAGGCACGGTACTCCTGTTGCTTGGCGTAAAAGGTGTTTGGAAAGGGAAGGCCGGTTGTGGCGTAGTGAAAGGCCAGATAAGGGGCCAGCGGCACAGCCAACCCAACCCCTATCGCCATCCAGCTCCGCAGCACGCGACCGGGTGCGCGTCGCAGCCGCCAGCCGACTGCGAGTCCAATCAGCCCCACTAACCCCAAACCTTCTGGCCGGGTCAGCGCCAGCAGCCCGCCCAGGAGTCCAACCCCCCACCAACGACCAGCCGACGGCCGAGCCTCTGCCATCCGCCACAGGCCGACTATCAGAACCGACAGCCAGATGAACAGAATCGTCTCCATGCCCGACACAGCCGCCCAAACCAGGTGCCACTCTAAAACGCAAAAGAGACCCGCCAGCGGGCCAACCCAGGGCCTGGCCGGGAAAAGGTCCGCCCCCAGCCGGGCCACCGTCCAGCCCGTCAACCCCAGGGCGGCGATGCCCAGCCCGTAGCTCCAGGCACGGTAGGGCAACCCCAGCCAGTAACCCAAACTGAGCAACAGGCTCCACAAGGGGGCCGTGGAACCGGCGCTAGTCTGGCCGGGCACAAAGGCCCATTGGCCGGTGGCAGCCAGGTTCCGGGCGTAGGTCTGGTGGATCCAGGCATCGTCGAGGGGGAAGCCGGTCACACCATATCCCAGAGCCGCCACCAGCAGATACACCCCGCCGGCCAGGGTCGCCAGCAACAGCCACAGCGGCAGAGCACGCCGGGCAGTCGCCATCTTCAGCCAATCAGGCTCGGTTACAAAATCTCTCTTCATCCGTCGCAACTCGTGGTGGCGCGAATCCGCCAATAGAGATGATACGATCAAACAACTACCCGGTATTGTACCACAATTCCGCAGATATGGCCCTCCCCCTCCCAGCCTCCTGGAGCAACTGCATCTTCGTTTTTGCCTTTCCCTGCCTTTGCGCTAAAATACGGGTGGAAGAAGGAGGGACACGAGAGGCGGTCGTCGCCTTTCGTGTTTTCTATGCTTTTCCCCGAAAGGGGACCCCCGGCTAGATCGAGTCTTTCGCTATGCGTATCCTGATCATCAACTATGAATTCCCCCCCATCGGCGCTGGCGGCGGCCAGGCATCGCAGAAGATCGCCGAATGCCTGGTGGAGATGGGCCACACTGTGCGGGTCGTCACCTCGCGCCCCACTCAATTATACACCCTGATGGGCAACGGCAGTTTGTTGCTGGGCTTCGCCTTTTGGGTGTATCTGGCCTACGCCAAGCTTAGTTGGGGCGAGGACATCAGCGATCACGGCTTCACCCTGCTGGGCACGCTGCTGCTGCTGACCGGCTTCATTTTGCGGGCCACCGGGCTAATCTGGGAGCTGATCATGCCCATCCGGGGCCTGAAGCCGGTCGAGTTCATCGAGGGCGTCGAAGTCCACCGCGTGCCGGTGATGCGTCAGCGGCAGGATTATTGCACCACCTTTGAGATGGCCACCTTTTTGATCAGCGGAGCATGGTATAGCCTGTGGCAGGTCCGCGAGTTCCGGCCCGACGTCGTTCACGTCTTCTTCGGCATCCCCGACGGCCCCATCGGCTGGCTGCTGAAGCGCATTTATGGATTGCCCTACCTCATCTCACTGCGGGGCGCCGACGTCCCCTCCGACGAGGTGAAGCGATTTGCCAAACATTATAAAGTGCTGCGCCCTGTCGTCCGCTGGTTGTGGCGCGATGCCGACGCGCTGGTGGCAGTGAGCAATGGGCTACGCAGTTATGCCAAGGAAACTGCCTCCGACCTGCCCATCCAGGTCATCCCCAACGCCATTGACCTGAGCGAGTTCACCCCCGCCCTGCACCGGAAGACAGACGGCCCGGTTCGCCTGCTATACGTGGGACGCTTCAACACGTTCAAAAACGTCGAAACCCTGATCGAGGCAGTGGGGAAGTTGAACCAGATGGACGTGAGCGACTTTGAGTTGGAGCTGGTGGGAGAAGGAGAACAACGGCCCGTGCTGGAGCGAATGGTATCCGAACTGGGATTGACCCGCCGGGTGCGTTTCACCGGCTGGGTGGCCCGCGACCGTATCGCCGACCACTACCGCCGCGCCGACATCTTCGTCACCGCCACCACCTGGGAGGGGATGCCCAACACGGTGCTCGAGGCGATGGCCTGTGGTCTGCCGGTCGTCGGCACCCAGGCATCGGGCCTGCACGAACTGGTGCGCGACGGGGTCAATGGCTACCTGGTGCCGATGAAGGACCCCAGCGCCCTGGCCAAGGCGCTGGCCCGTCTGCTGGACAACGGTTATGAGCGCCGCCGTATGGGCCGCCAGAGTCGCAAGCTGGCCGAGCGTGAGTTCGCCTGGGAATACATCGCCGAGCAGTATGTGAAGGTTTACGAGCAGGTTACGCAACTACGCAACACGCAACACGCAACACGCAATACGTAATACGTAATACGCAATACGCAGTATGTTGCGTATTACGTATTGCGTAATTACATTGAGTCCCATTGGCAACGTTGATGAAGCGTTTCTATGTCCCTTCCACAGCCATTGTGCTCCTGCTGACCGCCGCCGCTTTTGCCTTGCGGCTGGCGTATTTGCTGGGCAGCCATCCCTTCATTGACGAATTCACCACCGTGCTGGCCGCCCGGGCCATCCTGGAACGGGGCCTGCCAGTGTTGCCCTCTGGCCTTTTTTACGAGCACGGCCTGTTGTTCAGTTATCTGGACGCCCCCTTCGTCGGGCTGAACGGCGGGGAGGTGTCGTTCGCTTTGGCCCGTCTGCCGAGCCTGCTCATCGGCACGGCCACCGTGCCCCTCCTCTACGGGATTGGCCGCCGCTGGCTGTCGGGGCGGGCGGGGTTGGTGGCTGCCGCGCTGCTGGCCTTCAGCCCGGAAGGGATGGTGTGGGGCGGGCGGGCCCGCATGTACGCCCTGGCCCAACTACTGGTGCTGATCCTGGCCTTTCTGGTTTACGAGGGGAGCCGAGGGGAGGGACGCCCACGCCTCCGCCGGCTGGCGTTGCTGACCCTGCTGGCGACCCTGCTGACCCAGTTCGGCGCGATGATTCTGGTGCCGCCGCTGATCGTCGGCGGGCTGGTCGTCGGCTGGCTGACGCGCCCGGACGGCGCCCGTCCCTGGTTTTTGCGCCGCACAACCCTGATCGAAGGGGCAGGGCTGGCCATCGTGGTGGGATTGGGCGTGCTGGTCAAACGGTTGGGACAACCCCTCGGCGCAGCGCCACTGAGCAGCGAGGGCGTTGCCAATCCACTGCTGGAATTGTGGAATACCATCACCTACCAGGCCGGCCTGGCCCTCGACGGCGGCAGCGCGGTCAAATTCCTGGCCCGCGAGTTCGGCGTGCCGCACCACTTGTGGCTCACCCTCGTCGCCGTCGTGGGGGGGATTCTGTCGCTCCTGCTCTGGCTCCGGGCGCGGAAACCAGCAAATCGGCAATCTCCAATCTCCAATCTCCAATCTCCCCACTCCCCACTCCCCACTCCCTACTCCCCCCTATACCTGTGGCTCGTCTTCGGCCTGACCGTTCTGGAAATGATCACCCTGCTGGAGCCGTTCCGCCGCAACCCCCGTTACCTGGTGATGGCGTTGCCGCTGTTCTAT
>JAJRXB010000163.1 GCA_024276515.1 Chloroflexota bacterium | reverse complement strand
GTAGCCTCCGTCCCGGTCCTTGCCGAGCATCTGGCCTGACGTGCAGAACTGTTCGCTGCCTCGGGTGCAGTAGAGGCAATCGCCACAGGTGACCATGTAGTGCAGGCACACCCGGTCGCCGATTTTGACGCCGGTGACTTCTGACCCCACCTGCTCGATGACGCCGGCGATTTCGTGCCCCAGCGTCAACGGGAGCGGATGGACTGGCGAGACCCCGGCCCGGTAATGCACGTCGGAGTGGCAGATGCCGGCCGCTTTGACCCGCACCAGCACGTCGCCGGGGCCGATTGGGGGGATGGGGATGTCCTGCATCTCCAGCGGTTGATTGGGTTGGATCAGCCTGATTGCTTTCATTGATGTATCTCCTGTGCCTCTGCCCGCTCGACGATGGCGTGCACGGCCTGGGCCACGTCGTTGGGCAATGGCTCCGGTCTGTGCTCGGCCAGGATGACCGCCACCCGCTCGGCGGCCCGCTCGGCCAACGTCTTGCCGCCGTCGGCCAGCCAGCCGTCGTAATTGTTCCGGTCGAGAAGGCCCGGATACCACAGTTCGCGGAAGTGCTGAAAGGTGTGCTCGCTGTCGAGGAACTGGCCGTCGGGGCCGACCTCGTCGATCAAATCCAGGGCCAGGGTCTCGTCGGTGATTTCCAACCCGCGCACAAAGTGTTCCAGCCAGCCCAGGATCTCGTCGCAGATGACCAGTTGCGCCAGGGACCCGGTCAGTCCCGACTCCAGGTAGCCCAGGTCGTGGACGATGTTGCCTCCGCACAGGACGTCGGTCATCAGGGTCAGCGCGGCCTCGGCGGCTGCTTGCTGATCCACCGCCTTGGAGTCGCTGCAGCCGGCGATGGCGAACATAGGCAGTCCCAGGAAGTGAGCGAAGTCGGCGCCCAGGGCCCGCTTGTCGGGGTCCGTGTAGGGCATCACCGTGGTCCGCATGTCCAGCATGTCGCCGCCCCAGCCTTGTATAATGAAGGGCGCTCCTTCCCGCTTGAGCTGCGACAGCACCAGCCCAACCAACGTCCCGGCCTGGGCCAAAGCCAGCGACCCGGCGAGGGTGACAGGGGCCGTCACACCCCCCTGCGAGGAGGGAGCGTAGATCACCGGCAATCCCTTGCCCGCCAGATACAGCAGCTTCTGCAGCGACTCCTGGTTGTGGCGCAGGGCGGTGGTGACGTTGGCATAACAAACCGTCATCGGATTCCGCCGCAGCGCCTCCGGGCCACCGACCACCGCCTCGGCCATCTCCACCGAGTCCACGCAGCCGGAGAACTCCGGGGTGACGAATACGATGGGTTTGGTGGTGTGGTTGAGCATCACCTCCATCTGGTAGCGGTCGGCGACGTCTTGCGGCACGTCTATCGGCAGGAACATGGACATCACGAAGTCCACGTGAGGCAGGGCGTCGGCCACGGTCATGGCGTCTATCACGTCTTGCAGCACCGGTCGGCGACGTTCGCCGGTGCGATGGTCGATGACGTGCAGGCAGTCGGAGCCGGGGCCGAAGAAGCTGCGGTGGCCCTCCACGGGCATCACCCGGTCCCCGTGCCGGTCGCACAGCGTCACCTGTTTTGGGACGGTGGTGAACGCCTTTTCCACCAGCCCGGATGGAATGCGCACCCGGTTGCCGTCGGTGGCGGGCACGCCGGCCTTCTCGAGCAGGTCCAGTGCTTCCTGCTCGTACAGACGCACACCGGTGCGTTCCAGGATTTCCAGAGAAGCCCAATAGAGCTTTTGGCATTGCTCGTCCGAGAGCCGCCGGAATTGTACGCTGCTGAAAGAGCGGTCGTTGCTGCGCAGGCCTGTCATTTGCGTCGTCTCCTTCGTGTCTGCCCGATATGGGGCGAACACACTGGTTCGCCCCTATCTTCAGCCCATTGAGGCCAGGTCACACGTGTCCATAGTAATCCCGGTGGACTGCTACTGAATAGGCATAATCCAGCAGCGTGCCCCAACTGAAGATTGGAATGTCAATCTCCCGCTGGATGGCGCGAGCGAAGGGTTGCATGCCGGTGCATTCCAACACCATAGCGCCCATGTTGGGATGGGCGCGGTAAAAATCGACGGCGACCGGCACGAACTCTTTTTCCGCCTTGTCGTAGTAGGCCCCCGGCGGGTCGGTTCGCCTGGGCGCGTACCACAGGTGCTCAAATTCGGGGCAGCGGCCGTCGTCCTCGGCGCCGGCTATCACGTAGTTGCTGCCCGGCTGGACGCCGACAGCTTCCAGGTGCGCCTGCGTCAAGCAGTCTTTCCGCGCTGCCAAGATGCCCACCACTTTGTCCGGGCCGATGAGTTGCTGGGCCAGGGGAACCTGGAGCAGGCTGGACATGAACACCGGCACGTCCACGTAACCGGCAATCGCCTTCTGAAAGTAGGCGAAGTAGCCACACTCGGCGGCAATGGCCCGGCAGCCCATCTTTTCCAGTTTCCTGGCCGCCCGCTGAACCGGTTCCAGGCAGGGCGACTTGTCCTTTTCGTGAACCAGCGCGTGGATGTCCACCCCTTCGGCGATCTCGTACTGGATGGGAAAGGGGTAGGCGCTGGCGTTGCGCACATCGCCGGGGAAACCGGGGTAGACGTCGTCCAGGATGATGATACCCAGGCCCATCCCATAGCAACAGTGGCCCTTGCGGGCTTTGATGTAGTTGATGCCCATGTCTCGGTTGCGGTACATTCGATTCCCTCCTTTGCCAATCACCGATTGCCGCATTTAGGCGGTTCCAGGAAGATAATCCTCCCGAAAGCGTGAAACGCGATGCGTGAAACGTAATAGCTTTGCGCCTAAATCCTCACGTTTCACGTTTTACGATTCACGTAGACGCTAAAGTTTCAAGGCTGAGGTGAATGGCACGTCATTTCAACCTTGATCTTGCTGCGCTTCTGCGCGTTCGACGATGGCGTGCACGGCCTGGGCCACGTCTTTGGGCAGTGGCTCCGGCCTGTGCTCGGACAGGATGGCCTCCACCCGCTCGGCGGCCCGCTGCCCCAACGTCTTGCCGCCCTTGGCCAGCCAGTTGTCGTAGTTGTCCCGCTCGATGATCGTTGGGTACCACCGCTCTCGGAAGTGCGCCAGGGTATGATCGCTGTCGAGGTACTGGCCGTCGGGGCCGATCTCGTCGATCAAGTCCAGGGCCAGGGTTTCGTCGTTGACTTCCACGCCACGGATGAAGTGCTCCAGCCAGCCCAAAATCTCGTCGCAGATGGCCAGTTGGGCCAGCGAGTAGCACAGTCCCGACTCCAGATACCCCAGGTCGTGAACGATGTTGCCTCCGCTCAGGGCAGTCGTTATCAGGGTCAGGGCGGCTTCGATCCCCGCCTGCTGGTCCACGCATTTTGAGTCGCTGCACCCGCCCAGAGCAAACATGGGCAACCCGTAGAAGTGGGCCAGGGTCTCGGCTATGCCGCGCCTGTCGGGACCGGCATACGGCTGGACCATCGTCCGCATGTCCAGCGCGCTGGCTCCCCAGCCGGCCATAATGTAGGGCGCACCCTCGCGCTTGAGCTGGGATAGCACCAGGCCAACCAGGGCACCGACGTTCCAGATAACCTGGCAACCGGCCAGGGTGATGGGAGCCGTCGCGCCACCCAGCCCCACCGGGATGTACAGTGCGGGCAGGCCCTTGTCGGCCAGGTAGAGCAGCTTTTGCAGTGCCTCCTGGTTGTGGCGCAGCCCGGTGGTGACGTTGATGTAACAGGCCACGAACGGATTCAGACGCAGTGCGTCGGGGCCTCCGGCCACCGCTTCGGCCATCTCCACGGCGTCCACGCAGCCCGAAAATTCGGTGGTGACGAATACGATGGGCTTGGTGGTGTGGTTGAGCATCGCTTCCATCTGGTAGCGGTCGGCCACCGCGGGCGGCACGTCCATTGGCAAGACCATAGACATGACGAAGTCCACGTGGGGCAGGGCGTCGGCCACGATCATGCCGTCTACCACGTCCTGCAACACCGGTTGGCGACGTTCGCCGGTGCGGTGGTCGATGATGTGCAGGCAGTCGGAGCCGGGACCGAAGAAGCTGCGGTGGCCTTCCACCGGCATCACCCGGTTCCCGTGCCGGTCGCACAGCGTCACCCGTTTGGGGACGGTGGTGAACGCCTTTTCCACCAGCCCAGAAGGGATGCGCATCCGATTGCCGTCCGATGCGCAGACGCCGGCCTTCTTGAGCAGGTCAATCGCCTCCTGGTCGTACAGGCGCACGCCGGTGCGTTCCAGGACTTCGAGGCTGGCCCAGTGGATCTTCTGGCATTGCTCGTCCGACAGCCGCCGGAATTGGGCGCTCAGAAACGTTCGGTCGTTGGTGCGTATGTTTGCCATCCTTTTTTGTCACCTCACTTGTTACTGACAGGCCTTTAGCGCCTGATCCAAATCCTCCTTCAAATCCTCGACGTTCTCGATGCCCACCGACATGCGGAAGGTGCCGGGGCTGATGCCGATGGCCGCCAACGCTTCCTCGTCCAGCCAGCGGTGCGTCGTCCGGGCGGGGTTGACGATCAGCGAGTAGACGTCGCCCAGGGTGGTGGCGGGCAGGATGAGTCTGAGGGCGTCCAGGAAGCGGAAGGCCCTGTCCTTGCCTCCAGGGGACGCTTTGCCGTCACCACCGGCGATGTCAAAATTGAGCATCGCCCCATATCGTGGGGGCCGGTCCCCCGACCGTGCCCCAAAGATGCGCCGGGCCGTCTCGTGCTGGGGATGGCTGGGCAGGCCCGGATAGCGCACTCGCTCGACCAACGGGTGGTTTTCGAGGAATCGGGCTACTTCGGTGGCGTTGGCGCATTGTCTCTCCATGCGCAGGGAGAAGGTCTTCAGCCCGCGCAGGGCCAGCCAGGCCTCGTTGGGCCCCAGGGTGCACCCCACCTGAATCAGCATATCGTGCAATTTGTCAAAGTCCTTGCGATAGCAACTCACCGATCCGGCCAACACGTCCCCGTGGCCGGAAAGGAACTTGCTCACACTGTGGCTGACGAAATCCGCCCCAATCTCAAAAGGCTTGAGCAGGTAAGGGGTGGTGAAGGTATTGTCCACGATCACCACGGCCCCGTGCCGATGGGCCACCTCGATCACGGCCGGCGCGTCGATCACCTTGGTCATCGGGTTGGTGACGACCTCAAAATAGACCACAGCGGGCTTCTCGCGCCTGATCGTGTCTTCCAGTTTGTCCAGGTCGGTGAAGTCCATGAGGATACTGCGTCCCCCCAGGTGGGGGAAGATGTTCTCCACCATAGTGTACACACTGCCGTACACGTCGCTGGAACAAAGGATCAATTTGTCCTTGCCTGCGCCGGCCGTCAGCAGCGCCAGGTGGCTGGCGGCCATCCCCGACGAGCAGACGTGTGTCACTTCGGCCCCTTCCAGGGTAGAGAGCGCCCGTTCCAGGGCGGTGTTGGTCGGCGAGCCCCCCCGGGAGTAGACGTAGCCCGGTTTCCTGTAATAGACCCGGTCATCCAATTCCTGGGCGCTATCGTAAAAGTAGGTGGTCGAGTGATAGATGGGTGTGCTGGAGGTCCAGAAGGATTGTTTCTCCCAGCGTTCGCCGGCGTGCAGACATTGGGTCGCCATGTCCTTGTCGGCGTAGCGGGCGTCCGCTCTACGGTTTTCGGAGTGCATCGGTTTGTCGGTGTACACCCACTCGGCCATGAGATCTCTCCTCGTGACAGTACTCACGCAGTTGAATGCTCGGAGGGGGTTTGTAACCCCCCGGTTGGAGTGCAAAAGGCCTCCTGGGGCACTAAAACGCAGGTTACAAACCTGCTTCGAGCGTAACTGTGTAAGTGCTATTTGTGATGGGTCAGCCGCTTCGATGGTCTCCCCATTGGGTGGCGCGCCGGAATAGGGATTCCGGCGCTGCCAGGGGGATTCCGGCGCTGCCAGGGGGATTCCGGCGCTGCCAGGGGAAGAATCACCCCCGATCATCCAACAACACTCAACAGGGATCAGTCGGTCGTCCCAGTCCTTTGGAGAAGGGACGCCCCCGCGGACGGGGGCTACGAGCAGTAGAGGGCGAGGCATGCCTCGCCCCCACCCCTCCATCAGGGGGGCAAAGGCAGATCGCGGGCCATCAAGTCGTGAAGGGTCTCCCGTCTCTGGATGAGGTTGGCCTGCCCCTCCCTGACCAGCACGACGGCCGGCCGGGGAACGAGGTTGTAGTTGCTGGCCATCGACAGGCAATAAGCTCCCACTCCCGGCACTGCCAACAGGTCGCCGGCCGCCAGGCGGGGCAAAGTGACGTCGCGGATGAGTATATCCCCCGATTCGCAGAACTTCCCGGCTATCGTCACCGTCTCCTCGCCCGGTTGATCGGCCTTGCCGACGACCAGAGCCGTGTAGCGAGCGTAGCGAGCGCCGTAGAGGGCCGGCCGGATGTTGTCGGCCATGCCGCCGTCCACGGAGACGTAGGTGCGCACACCAGAGATCTCCTTGCGTGCGCCGACGCGATAAAGCGCCACCGCCGCCGGGCCGACGATGGAGCGCCCCGGCTCGACGACCAGTGTGGGCAGAGCCAGCCCGTGGCGGCGACAGCCCTCGATCACGGCCTGACACACGGCCCGCACGTACCGATCCACGCTGGCGGGAGGGGCCGTTTCGTGATGGGCCACCCCCCATCCCCCGCCAGGGCTCAACTCGCGCAGCTCAAAGTTGTGATCTGCTTTCATCGTCGCGGCAAATTCCACGAGGCGGGTCACAGCCAGGACGAAGGGCTCGACGTCGAAAATCTGGGAGCCGATGTGCGCGTGCAGGCCGACGAGTTCCAGGTGGGGGCTGGCGACGGCGTGGGCCAGGGCGCGTTGGGCGCTGCCTGCGCCCCGTTCGTCGGGATCGCCCGTTTCCAGCGGGAAGCCGAATTTTGAATCGAGCAGCCCGGTTTTGCGATAGCTGTGGGTGTGGGCATCAACCCCCGGCGAGAGGCGCAGCCAGACGGGGACCCGAACTCCCCGTTCGGCGGCCAACCGCTCCAGCAGGTTCAGTTCGTGGAAATTGTCCACGACGATGCGGCCCACGGCCTCGTCCAGGGCTGCGGCCAACTCGTCCGGCAATTTGTTGTTGCCGTGGAAGTGAATCCGCTCCGGGGGAAAATCTGCCTGCCTGGCTACGTAAAGCTCGCCGGCCGAGACGACGTCCAGGTTCAGCCCTTCCTGGGCAAAGAGTTGGGCCAGGGCCAGGTTGAGGTAAGCTTTGCTGGCGTAAGCCACCTGGCTCTGACCCGGATAGTGTTCCGTCAGGGCGCGCCGATACGCTCGACACCGGTCGCGGAGGGTCGTCTCATCAAAAACGTAGAGCGGGGTGCCGAACTCCTGAGCCAGGGACGACGCCGGGCATCCTCCCAGCCAGAGTTGTCCCTTCTCATCCACCCGGGTGCCCAGCGGGAAGAGTTCGAGCACTTCGACCGGGCTCAATACAGGCGTCTCCGTCATCCTCCAAATTTCTCCTCCGCTCGCCGGACGACAGCCTTGACTTTCTGGGCGACGTCCTCGGGCAACGGCTCCGGCCGGTGTTCGGTCAGGATCTCCTCCACCCGCCTGGCTGCGCGTTCGGCCAGGCTTTTGCCCCCCGCGTCCTGCCACTGGTCGTAGTTGCCGCGCTCGAACACGTCCGGGTACCACCGTTCTCGAAAATGGGCAAACGTGTGATCGCTGTCGAGAAACTGGCCGTCGGGGCCGACCTCGTCGATCAGGTCCAGGGCCAGGGTTTCGTCGCTGATCTCCACGGGGGCCATAGCGTGCTCGATCCAGTCTACCATCTCGTTGCAGATGACCAACTGGGCCAGCGAGCCGCATAGCCCCGACTCCAGATAGCCCAGGTCGTGAATCAGGTTGGCTCCGCCCAGCGTTTCGAATGTCAGGGTGAGAGCGGCTTCGGCCGCTGCCTGCTGGTCGACCAGCTTCGACTCGCTGCAACCCCCCAGACCGAACATCGGCAGGTTGTAATGATGGGCCAGGGCGTGGGCCATGCCTCTGGGGTCGGGCGCGCAGTAGGGATTGACCATGGTTCTCATATCCAATCCCTCGCCGCCCCAGCCGGGTATGATGAAGGGGGTTCCTTCCCGCTTAAGTTGCGAGAGCACCAGGCCGACCAACACGCCAGCGTTGACCAGGGCCATGCTGGCGGCCGTTGTGACCGGCCCGCTGATGCCGGCGATCACCACCGGGATGTACAGCACGGGCAGACCCTTGTCGGCCAGGAAGAGCAGCTTTTGCAGGGCCTCCTCGTTGTGGCGCAGGCCGGTGGTGACGTTGACGTAGCAGGCCACAAAGGGCCTCAATTTCAACGCCTCGGCCCCTCCGGCTACGATCTCCGCCATCTCTATGGCGTCCACGCAGCCGGAGAACTCGTTGGTGACGAAGACGATGGGCTTGGTGGTGTGATTGAGCATCACTTCCATCTGGTAGCGGTCGCTGACCATGTCGTCCACGTCGGAGGGGAGGAACATAGACATGACAAAGTCAATGTGGGGTAGGGCGTCGCACACCGTAATGCCTTCGACGACGTCTTGCAACACCGGCTGGCGTCGGTCCCCGGTGCGATGGTCTATGATGTGGAGGCAATCAGAGCCGGGACCATAGTAGCAGCAACCCTCCTCCAGAAAGAGAGCCGATTGGCCACGGCGATTTCCGCCTGCACCCCGCGAAGTGGGGCTGCCTGCGTCCCGAGAAGCGGGGCCTGCGTCCCGAGAAGCGGGGCCTGCGTCCCGAGAAGCGGGGCCTGCGTCCCGCGGAGCGGGATAGAGCGTCACCCGTTTGGGCACGGTGCTGAAGGCCTTTTCCACCAGG
This sequence comes from Chloroflexota bacterium, assembly GCA_024276515.1. Taxonomy (GTDB): domain Bacteria; phylum Chloroflexota; class Anaerolineae; order 4572-78; family NAK82; genus JAJRXB01. The sequence goes on along the minus strand of JAJRXB010000163.1, from coordinate 74 downwards.
CCGGGCGGAATCCGCACGCGATTCCCTTCTGAGACAGTGGCGCCCCCTTTTTTCAGCAGGTCAATTGCCTCTTG
>JAJRXB010000162.1 GCA_024276515.1 Chloroflexota bacterium | reverse complement strand
CCCAGGTGACTGTCACCTGCAGGGCCGTAGGTAAAGAGTCGCCTACATCGTGCCAGACGATGGTCGCGAATTCCGGCTATCTTTGCAGGTGACAGTCACCTTCTGCCCCCTCAAAAGGGGAAGTACGGTTGTAGTATTAAGCAATGGCGGCAAAAAGCAGCGCAAATATTGGTGGTATCAAATGGTTACTCTGTTTGCTTGTTTGGTACCATCGGGTTTTCGCTTGGCCTACTGCTTTTTACCACTCTCTTTCGTCCCCTCGTCTTGAGTTGCATCAGCAGGCGAACCGAGCATAGAGACCAGGTTGCTCCACGCCTCATCCACGTATTCAGCCACCACTCGACGCGCCCTGGGGCCATCTCTGGCTTCCAAGGCCTCAAGAAGCCGGGTGTGTTGCACTCTGTCTCTTTCTCCCCATTTCTTGCGGATTTCTGCCCCTTCGTCTGTTTCTAAGGTGCGCTCATAAAGCATCAGCGGGTCAATCCAATCCCAAATCTGCCTGAGTATCTGGATCAAGAACCGGCGGCCGCTGGCCTGAACGGCGATCTCGTGAAACTCGCGATTGGCTTCTCGCGCGTGTTCCACGCTTTTCGGGTCGGCGTCTACGATAGTCGCCGGCAAGAGTTCTCGCATCCGGGCCAGTTCTTCAGGGGTGATGCGACTGGCGGCTAGCTCAGCCGCCAGTCCTTCCAGTAATTTTCGTATGGCGTAAATGTCTTCCAAATCCTCCAGAGATGGCGCAATTACTCGCACGCCCTTATAAGGGACGCGAATGCACAGTCCCTCGCTAACCAGTCTGTGCAGCGCTTCGCGCACGGTGATCTGGCTAACGCCCAACTCCTGGGCCAGGGCTTCCTGGCGCAGCCACTCGCCGGGGGCTAACTTTCTATCGAGAATCGCTCTACGCAAAGCGTCGAAGACAGCGTCGGACAATCGCTGTGGTTCACGTTCGATGCGAATAGGTTCACGGGTCTGCATTTTATAGTTTGCTTTCGATTAGCTATTATATATTATATATAATATATGCGACTATAACACGAAACCTGCCGAATGTCAAGTGTAAAAGAGAAGGTGCTGGTGCATGTCGATCTGGGGGCGAAATGCGAGGTATGCCATGCCTTTTGAAACGCTGAAGACGCTGAGCAAGCTGAACGCGCTGAATTTCGACTCTTTGGGAATTTCTGGGACCGCTCCCTATATCCGGGAGGGCAGGTTTGCCCGTCCTGGCCAGCGGGCCAGGGAAACCTGCCCTACATCTATTGAATTTCGGCCCTTGTGCTCAATTGGGCATGACCTTCTCCCCCCCTCCCAGGGGGGAGCTGGAGGGGGGTGGTACCATAGCCAGCTCAATCCAGCGGCTCGATCACAAGTCGCTCGATTGCGCCCCAACACTCGGGCCAATCCCCACGACCGGTATGGCCTACCCACAGGGTGGTGTATGACCCCGTGTAATCAACCGTGCCCGAGGCGCGGCCTATCCCCTCTACCGACAAAGCGGCTGCGCCATCGAGGGCTGTCAGCTCGGCCGTGTATGGTGTGCTTTTCTCGATCCACAGCCAGTTTCCGACGTACTCGCAGGCACTCCGTTCATACCTATCCAGTGAGACGCCAAGCGAGTCCACAAATGGGCCATTGGTCTCGCACCCACCTCCGATGAATCCAAAGCCGGCGGCCAGGCCAGTCCCCGGCCCGTACCCCGCAGTTGTTGGTCCAATCGTCTATCTGTCCACGGACGACGATGCGCACGTCCCCGCTGAAGGGGGTCACCAGGCGTGCGTCCGCCAGCCGCGTCGGCCAGCAACTGTTCCACCAGGCCCGGCTCGAAGCGCAGCCCCACCTTTTGGGCCGGGCGGGTGATGGCCTGGATCAACTCCATCTCGGTCATGGGGCTGATCAAAGCTTGATGGTCGGCCAGGTAGACCGCCAGGTCGGGGTAGGCTGCTGCCTGGCTGTAAAAGTCGGCTCGTAAGATTATGCTATATTTTGAATTCAACCTAAAATATGGATAACGGTGCACGAACGATCTGTTTTTAGGCGGCAAGGGGGAGCGGCAGGTGTTGGCGGCGAGCGGTGATCCGTTGGTCGGACGGTTCAGGAAGTGTGTGCTGAGGTGACAGTCACTTTTAGCACAATTATCAAGTGACTGTCACCTGCTTTTGCTTAAAAGGGAACAACTCTAATTTCTCGAAAAATGGCAGGCCGCTCCCCCAAAGGGCCGCCAGTTAAGGTTCAGGTAAGTGCTAGAGAACTGAAAAGCCCTGTCGCATTTGTCTCTCAATTGACAATCTGGCGTCTCTCTGCTATATTAATTGTGCTCGATGGAGGGAATCATCGTCCCCTCTAGGGTAAGTGTGATCACACGGAGGGATGGCAGAGTGGACGATTGCGGCGGTCTTGAAAACCGCTGAGGCCGCAAGGTCTCCGGGGGTTCGAATCCCTCTCCCTCCGCCACCATAGCAGATGACAAACGGTTGATAGCCAGTCATCGGCCGTGTGCCACCGGCCAATAGACCGCGATATGGGGAGGTGCCAGAGTGGACGATTGGGGCCGCCTGCTAAGCGGTTGTGGGGTTAAAAGCTCCACCGTGGGTTCGAATCCCACCCTCCCCGCCAGATAATCGGCCACCCGTGCGGTGGCCGATTTCCTTTTGGACACGCCCATTTGTGGCTCATGTATGAAAAGTGTGCCGACATGTCACCGCGAGCCGGAGGCGACCCGCACCTGCGTGCCCCGTACGGGGTACTGCGGTGGGGCAGGTGAGCGATCTCAGCCGTTGGTGAACGGGGATTGCTCACCTGCACTTGCGTGCGGTGCAAGTGTCGCTTCGCTCGCAATGACATGCACAGATTCTAGATATGAGCCTCATTTGTTTTTGACAACAGATCGTTCGTGCACCCCTGTCATTGTCACTGTTTGACAAAACGGGGTATAATGGGAGTAGAGAAAGGTGACTGCTCAGGCAGATGGAGCAATCAGGTGCCAGGCACTTTCGGCGGATGTCTCAAAGCCAAAATTCGCCTGTATTCACTGCCACTTTCAGGCGAAAGTGGCCTTATAAGTGCCAGGCACCTGAAGCCTGGGTGGTTACGTAGAAAGAACGTTGTTCGAGTTTGTCTGATCAGGTGAATAGGATGGAACGCATACAACGAGTTCGGTGGATAGTTTATTTGACGTTGATTCTCACCTCTCTTCTGTCGCCGGTGGCCAACGCACAGGCGGGGAGGCAGGTGTTGGTGATGGAGGCGACCGGCCCGGTGACGCCGGTGATGCTCAGCTATATCGAGCGGGGCATCAGTGAGGCAGAAGCGCGCGACGCCGAGGCGCTGGTCATTATGCTCAACACCCCCGGCGGTGACGTGGACTTGACCAAACGAATCATTCAGGCCATCGTTGCCTCCAATGTGCCGGTGGTGGTTTACGTCGCGCCACGCGGGGCCTTTGCCGCCTCAGCCGGGACTTTCATCACCCTGGCAGGTCACGTGGCCGCTATGGCCCCTAACACCAGCATCGGCGCGGCCAGTCCGGTCAGCGGCCAGGGCGAGGAAATCCCCGAAACCCTCAGGAACAAAATCGTCAGCATCCTGCAAGCCGACATCGAAGGGCTGGCTCAGCGACGCGGTGAGCGGGCGGTCGAGTGGGCGCGTGAGGCGGTCAGCGAAGCCAGAGCCGCCACCGCCGAGGAGGCGCTGGAGCTGGGAGTCATCGACTTCATCGCCACCGACCTCTCGGACCTGCTGCGCCAGATGGATGGGTTTCGCGTGACGCTCTACAACCGAGAGGTGACCCTCCACACCAAAGACGCGCCGACCGAAGAGCTGCCGATGACAGCGGTCGAACGTTTCTTGCACACCATCACCAACCCCAATATCGCCTTCATCCTGATGACCCTCGGCATCAACGGCATTCTCTTCGAATTGTCGAGTCCGGGCGGCTACCTGGCGGGGATCGTGGGCGTCATCTGTCTGTTGCTCGCCTTCTACGCGCTGGGGGTGCTCGACGTGAACTATACCGGTCTGCTTTTCATCGCCCTGGCCTTCGTGTTGTTCGTCGCCGACATCAAAGCCCCAACTCACGGCGTGTTGACTGTGGGGGGCATTGTGTCGTTTGTCTTGGGCTCGCTCATTCTATTCAACTCACCCTTCTATGCCGTTTCGCGTAATCTGGTAGCCAGTGTGTCGCTGGTGACGGGGGCCTTCTTTGCCTTCATCGTTGCCAAAGCGGTTGCCATCCAGCGCCGCCCGGCGACGACCGGGGCAGAAGGTCTGGTGGGAGCCATTGGCGTCGCCCGCACCGACCTGTCGCCGAGGGGCACTGTCTTCCTCAAAGGGGAATGGTGGGAGGCCGAGGCAGAGGACGGTCCCATCCAGGCCGGCGAGGAAGTGCGGGTGAAATCGGTGGAAGGATTCCGATTGCGCGTGACACGCAATACACGTTGAAATCCATCACAAAACCTTCGCAAGGGTTCTGCTACCTGGGTAGTCGTGGGAGAGGGAGAAATAGAAAAGGCCACACGGATTGGGGATTGTGCCCTCCGTGTGGCCTTTGGTGTTGGTCGGGGCGGTCGGATTTGAACCGACGACCTCTACAACCCCATTGTAGCGCGCTAGCCAAACTGCGCCACGCCCCGAAGTGCCCCGTATGGGGTACGAGGAGTCGGGATGGGCGGATTTGAACCGCCGACCTCACGGACCCGAACCGTGCGCGCTGACCGAACTGCGCTACATCCCGATGACCTGCCGTCGCCCATCATTCTAGCACAACGACCCCTCTCTGTCAAACGAGTCGGGAGGAGAAATCACCCCGTCCCATAAATGGCTTTCATCTCGTCGTACACCTGGCTGACCCCGGCCCGGATGCGTTTCTCGATAAAGGACTTGTCGCCGGGTCGGTAGGGAAAGTAGTCGATCATCTGGCTGATGACGACGGCCGCTTCTGATTTGGTGCGCCCGGCCCGGTATTGACTTCGGACTTTTGAACGCATAGCGCGGATGTACTCAGACACCGGCACGGTCGCCTCGACGTTGCACAGCGGGCCATGACCGGGCACAATGCAGGTCAGCGACATTTTACGCAGCCGGGTCAACACTTTGAGCCACTCTTTGCTGTTGCTCTGTCCCAGCGATGGGTGCTCGCCGACGACTACCACGTCGCCGGTGAAAAGGATGCGCTCGTCGGGCAGCCATACGCCGCTGGTGGCCGGCGTGTGACCTCCCAGGTGAACAAAGTGGACTTCGCGCCCCCCTTTCTTGACGATGAGGCGTCCGGTAAAAGTGATTTCGGGGTGCTTGAGTTTCACCTGGTCGAACTGGGCAGCGATCTCTGGCCGCTTTTTGAAGATGTTTTTGGTGCGCTCGATGAAGGTGTCTTTGTAGTTCGACATCTCCTTCCAGGCCATTTCGTGGGCGATGACGGGCGCGTCGAAGTATTGATTCCCCATAATGTGTGCCCGGTGGTGGTCGGTGTTGAAAACGTAAAGGACCTTATCTGTGATTTTGGCCACCTCGGCCGCCCAGTCCTTTCCCTCTGCGGGGATGAGCGGCGTGTCAATGACGATGGCACCGGTATCGGTGAGAATGCAGCCGACGTTCGCACCCTCATAATCGAGCTTTACGTAGACACCAGGGGCAATTTCTTGCATCAGACTTCACCGTGGCAGAGAGGTTGGGATATAGTGTACCATAAGGCGTCCCGATTATCAACACTTTTCTGAATTACGCCCAGGGCAATCGCATCTTAATTTTATACCAATTGCGTATTGAAAGGCTGTATTTTCTGCCCGCGCCGGAATAGGGATTCCGGCGCTGCGGGATGCTCATCGCCCCATCTCGTAGCCCCGGAATCCCTATTCCGGGGCGAT
>JAJRXB010000161.1 GCA_024276515.1 Chloroflexota bacterium | reverse complement strand
TACCCCGTTCGGGGCACAGGTACCCCGTTCGGGGCACAGGTACCCCGTTCGGGGCACAGGTACCCCGTTCGGGGCACGGGTCGTCGCTGCGCTCCTCGCAATGACAGGTTTGGCGGTAATGTGACATTGTCGAACTACTCAGGCATAATAGTTGAGAAAACCGAGGAGCCGGCATCCCCGGATGCGGCTCCGTGGGGCATCACCCCTTGGGTACTCGCCGGGGATGCTTCACTCCCCGAAATTCTCGAGCACTTATGCTGGTGGCATGACGATTCTGGGGGAGGTATTGTCAATATGAGACGATTTTGGCCCGGACTCTTGCTGACCGTCGTGGGGTTGTTGCTCGTTGCCTGTGGCACGGCAACCCCGGCGGCTTACGAGTTGGCGCCTGCCTCGGCGCTGCCGGAATTTGTGCGCAGCGAACCGCCGGCCGTGCGCGACGCCTATCGTTTTGCCATCGCCAACCCGGAGGAGCTGGCCAAATACCCATGCTACTGCGGGTGCGGCGCGATGGGCCACACCAGCAATCTCAGTTGCTACATCAGCGACATCGCCGCCGACGGGAGCGTCACCTTCGACGATCACGCTGCCGGCTGTGGCATCTGCGTGGACATCACCCAGGACGTGATGCGCCTGACGGACGAAGGACAATCGTCGCCGCAGATTCGGGCCTACGTTGACGCTCAATATAGCGCCTTTGGCCCATCTACCAACACTCCCCTGCCCCTGGAATGAGGACGATGCCCCGGACGCCTGCCATCTTATCCTGGCGTACAATCCGCCTTCTGCTTCCTTTTGCTTTGCTGGCGCTGGCGCTCTGGCTGATCCCGGCCCCGGCCACCTCGGCGCCCTCCGTCCGTCGCATCAGCCTGGAGGCCACTCAGTATCAGTTCACGCCGGGCAGGGTGCGCGTCAACCAGGGGGATCGGGTGATCATCACCCTCACCTCCTCGGACGTGGTGCACGGCTTTTACCTGGATGGCTACGGCCTGAAGACGCGGGTGGAGCCGGGGGTAGCCCAGCGGATCGAATTCGTGGCCGACCGGCCAGGCAAATTCCGCTATCGCTGCGCGGTGAGTTGCGGGCCATTGCATCCCTTTATGATCGGCGAGCTGGTGGTGGGGCCCAACGTCCCCTTCTGGCGGGCGCTGGGTTTGACCCTGACCGCCCTGGCCGGGATGCTGGCCTATCTGTGGCAGCGCAGGGGCCAGCAGGAGACTGCGGAAGTCTCCCCCGATTCTCGATAACTTTATGGAGGACTCTCGATGAGCAAACGGAAGAGGCGAATCAAGGGCACACGGCGCGTGGCCGCGTCCCCTAAACGGCGCTCGTGGTTGCCGCTGGTCGCGTTGGCGGCGGCGCTGTTGCTGGTGGGCGGCGGGGTGTTGCTCTGGCAGAGAATCGTCCGCTCCGCCGTGCCGCCCCAGGTGACCGGCGCGCCCCGGGTGTCGGTTTCGCAGGAGGTGGTAGACTACGGCGACGTCAGGCTCAACACGCCCATCGAAACCGTCTTCTACGTGTACAACGTGGGCGACCGGCCTTTGAAGATCCTGGGCGAGCCTCAGGTAGAAGTGGTGCAGGGCTGTTGACCGCCCCGCGCCGTCGTCAGTTCGACGACCATCAAACCGGGAAAAGAGACCAAACTGACTCTGCGCTTTACCATGCACGAAGGTATGGAAGGCCAGCACGAGTTTCTCGTCCGTTTGCGCACCAATGACCCTCTGGAGCCGGAGAAACAACTGATCATCCTCTCCAACTGGGTGCCGTAAATGAGCGAAGGGCGCATCGACCTGCTGGCGCGCTTGCCGTTTCTCAAAGCCATCCTCAACTCGCGGGCCTTCCAGCCGGCGCTGATGCTGGCGACGCTCTTCTTCTTCACCCTGGCTGCCCTGACCGGCCTGTTCGGCACGCCGGCGGGCAGCCGCAACTTTGGCATCATCTTCGTCTGGATCGTCTGGTGGGCGCTGCTCATCATCGTGCTGGTTCCCTTCTTCGGACGATTGTGGTGCGCGGTCTGCCCCATCCCCGCGCCGGGGGAGTGGCTGCAACGGCGCGGCATCATCAGCCGCGTGCCGGGCCGTCTGCGCACCCTCCGCTGGCGCTGGCCCCGCCGTTTTAAGAACATCTGGCTGCAAAACTTCGGCTTTTTGGGGGTGGCCATCTTCAGCACCATCATCCTCACCCGGCCTGGCGTCAGCGCCTGGGTGCTGCTGAGCTTTGTGCTGGTCGGCGTGATTCTCAGCATTCTGTACGAAAATCGCGTCTTCTGTCGCTACGTCTGCCCGGTGGGGGGATTCATCGGCCTCTACTCGCTGCTGGCTCCCCTGGAACTGCGGGTGAAGGACACGCAAGTCTGCCGGGAGCACACCCCCAAGGACTGTCTCATCGGCACCGAAAACAGCTACGGTTGTCCGTGGATGGTCTTCCCCGGCAGCCTGACGCGCAACACCTACTGCGGTCTGTGCACCGAGTGTCTCAAGGCCTGCCCCAAAGACAACATCGCCCTCAACCTGCGCCCCTTTGGCAGCGACCTGCTGGTGGCCAAAGAACGCCGCCTGGACGAGGCGTACAAGGCTTTCATCATGCTGGGCTGCGCCCTGCTCTACTCGGCGGTGCTGCTGGGCCCGTGGGGCTGGATCAAAGACTGGGCCAACATGGAGACGCCGGCCCATTGGGCGCTGTACGCCCTCGGCTTCCTGACGATCACCCTGTTGCTGCTGCCCGGCCTCTTCTGGCTGACCACGGTCGCCGCCCGGCGACTGGCGGGTCAGCAAACGCCGCTGCGCCGGCTGTTCGTGGACTACGCCTACACCCTGGTCCCCCTGGGACTCGCCGGGTGGATTGCCTTCAGTTTTGGATTTGTGCTGGTCAACGGCAGCTACGCCCTGGTCGTGCTGTCCGATCCCTTCGGCTGGGGCTGGAACCTGTTCGGCACGGCGGGAGTCCCCTGGACTCCCCTCTGGCCGAGGCTCATCCCCTTTTTGCAAGTCGGCACGCTGACCATCGGCCTGCTCTTCGCCCTCGACATCGCCTATCGCATCGCCCGTCAGCACAGCCGCGACCATCATTCGGCTTTTCTGACCACCTTGCCCATCGCCGGCTTCCTGGCGGCGGTGACGGTGGGATTTCTGCGCCTGTACCTGGGTTGACACGTATGGAACGACGCGAAACAATTGCCATTGCCATCCTTTTGCTCATCCTGGTGGGGCTGCCCCTGACGGCTCTGGGATACCAATATTGGCTGCGGCCGGCCCTGGCCTCACCCCCCGTCATCGACATCCGCGCCGCCGTGCCAGAAGCGGGCGGGTTTCAGCCAGACTCCATCCAGGTGACGGTCGGTCGGCCCGTCACCTTGCGCTTCGCCTCCCTCGACGTGACCCACGGCGTCGCCATTGGGCCCGGCTTGGGCGTGGACCTGGGCCCCGTGGACCCCGGCCAGGTGAAGGAAGTGACGCTCACCTTTGACCAGCCGGGCACGTATACCTTTTACTGCAACAGTTGGTGCAGTCCCAACCATTGGCGGATGCGGGGCGTCATCGAGGTGCGCGACCCGGCGGACCCCGATGCCCGGCCCACCCCTCAAGAAGACCCGGTCATCGCCGCCCTGCTGGCCGAGGGGGTAGACATTGACGCGACCCACACCGCCGCCGATTATGCAGAGAAACCCGCGCCGGCCGTGCGTCCCTCGGCCGGGCGGGGAGAGGCGATTGCCGACGAGTTGCTCGTCCCGCCCGAATTGCAGTCGGCCCCCTGGCGGCGTTCCCACACCCCGTCCCAGGGACTGGCGACGCTGGCGGCGGCCAACCCTGCCGCCCCAAAGGCCGACCTGGCCGACGCCATCGCCTACCTGTGGCTGAGCGACTCCTCCCCGGAGAAGCGGGCCGAAGCGGCGACCCTCTACGCCAAGAACTGCGCCGCCTGTCACGGCCAGACAGGCGGCGGCGACGGGCCGGTCGCCGGTCTGACCGCCGAGGAGCCGGTCCCTTTCACGGACCTGGAGCACATGTTCGAGGCGCGGAGCGACGTGTTGTACGCCAAAATTCGACGGGGCGGCATGGGCACCGACATGCCCAACTTCGGCACCCTCTTCACCCCCGAGGAGACGTGGGCCCTGGTGGACCTGCTGTGGACGTTTGCTTTTTCGGCGGAGGAAACAACGCCCTGAAGTAATACCAATTGTGTGTTCAAGTATTGGCATTATCTACCCTCACGGTAGGGACGAGGCATTCCCAGCAACGGGTCTCTCAAGCCAGATTCCGGCGCATCTAGAATCTGCGCATGTCGTTGCGAGCGAAGCGACACTTGCACCGCACGCAAGTGCCAACGGCTGAGACCGCTCACCTGCCCCACCGCAGTGCCCCGTACGAGGCACGCAGGTGCGGGTCGCCTCCGGCTCGCGGTGACATGTCGGCACACTTTTCACACATGAGTCAATCGATTTAGTATGCAATTGCCCTAAAAAACGCCCAGTAAGCGTTCACCCCTCCCTGCCAGGGAGGGGCCGGGGGAGGGTGGAATCTCGCCCGGAGATAGATTCCGCCCCGGATGTAGGGCGTTTCTCCGGCGTCCCCTCCACCCCCACCCCAACCCTCCCCCTACG
>JAJRXB010000160.1 GCA_024276515.1 Chloroflexota bacterium | reverse complement strand
TCCAGCGTGGAAGAGTGGGCGCAAAAGCACCAGCACACGCTGGAACGGCTGCTGGGGCAAGCCCTCCGGCGGGTGGAGTGCAATGACGATTGGCTGGAGGGGGTGATGCAGCATGGGCACAGTAAAGACCACCGGCCGGACCTGCCCCAACTGAAGCTGATGGCCGCCGCTGCGGAGCCCTCGGGCCACCTGTGGGCCTGTGATGTTTATCCCGGTCGGGCGGCGGATGATCCTTTGTATCTGCCGCTCATCGCCCGGGTGCGACGTCTGCTGGGGCGAAAGGGGTTGCTGTATGTGGGCGACACCAAGATGGCCGCGTTGGCCACGCGCGCCGATATCGTGGCCCATGGGGATTACTACCTGGCACCCTTGCCCTTGACCGGTGAGACGGCGGAGCAATTCGATGCCTGGGTGGAGGCCGCCGTGGAGGGGGATCGGCCGGTGACCCTCCTGTGGGAGGGCAACCGGTTGCTGGGAGCGGGTTACGAGTTTACCCGCCAGCGGAGCGCTGAGGTCGGGGGCCAAAGGGTGACCTGGAGCGAACGGATGCAAGTGGTGCGCTCTCTGGCGCTGGCTCAGCAACAGGCGCGGCGATTGGAACGCCAACTGAGCCGGGCAGAGGCTGCCCTGTGGAAACCGACCCCACCGCCGGGACGGGGGAAGCGACAATACCGGGACGAAGCCACTTTGGAACAAGCGGTGACCCGTGGGCAGATAGCGGGCCAGGTTAGTTGGCATATCACTCCCTTACCCAACTTGCTGGAGCAGATTCTGGCCTACCTGGATCTCTCCATCTCCTTGTACAAGCGCCTGGCAGAAAATTCGACATGATCATAGCCAATTTGCGTGAAAGATGGGATTTTGCCATAGAGACGCCTATTCCCAGGGCGTTTTTACACAGTCTGGCGACTTGTTGGGCGGACTTCTACCCGTAACCTGGCCCACTATTCACGCCTGCTACCCTCTTTGCCACTCAGAACAACTTACTCATCAACGTCACGGGGCTCGGTGAGCAGGCGAATACCATCAAGAATCTGGCGCACTCGCCCGCGAGAAAGTGTGCCTATCTTTTCCACCAAGTCCCTCTTATCCACCGTAAATATCTGGGAGACGTTGACCACACTCTGCCTCGGCAAGTTCGCCTCCCCCTTCTCCAACAGAACGTTTCCCGGTGCCTGGGCACGTTTGAGGTTGGACGTAATCACACACACCACCACCGTATTGATGCGACTGCGATTGAACACATTATTCTGAATGACAACGTGAGGATGACGATAGCCCGGCTCTGACCCCGACGGCTCACCCAGATCAACCCAAAATACATCCCCCTGGTTGATCACCATTGCTCCTCCACCAACCGCCGGTGTTGTGGCCGCATCTTGTGAAGAAGGGCTTGTTCTTCGGGGTCTGGTAAATCGTCATAAGCCGCGTTGATCGCTTCCAGTAGTCGCCGATTCTGGTGGCGCTGAATGTATTCCTCGACGGCCAGCACGAACAAGCGGCTCCGGGAAATCTGTAATTCACGGGCCAAGGCGTCCACTTGTTCAAAGAGAGACTTTTGCAGAGAAATCGCCGTTTTGATACTTGCCATTGGTTATATCATCCTTTCCATTATTAGTATAACTCAATGGTCAGCATTAGTCAATACATTCAGCGACCCAACGACGGAATAGCAAACTGCGCAACGGCGCCCCGCCCAACGCCAGAGCTAACCCGCCGCCGGGTGAAACGGCGAAACCGGCAACACCGGCCACGTTCCGAAAGCGAAACCACCCTCGAAGAAAACCGAACTCAGGCGGTCGGGTTGAGCGACAGACTGTGTAAAAAGTCATTTGACGCAAATCATGGGCGGGGGTTATAATGGGTCTACCTTCAGGAGGTAGGCCCAAATGAGATACATCGCCGGCATCCCCTGCCAACAACTGGTGCTTTTTCCCGAGAGTCTGGACGAGTACATCAGCGCCGATAACCCGGTGCGGTTCATT
>JAJRXB010000159.1 GCA_024276515.1 Chloroflexota bacterium | reverse complement strand
GGGGCAGAAGGTGACTGTCACCTGCAAAGATAGCCGGAATTCGCGACCATCGTCTGGCACGATGTAGGCGACTCTTTACCTACGGCCCTGCAGGTGACAGTCACCTGGGGCATCTACGGTTGTAGTATTAAGTCCCGGTGGTGGTTAAACTGTCAGTGATGGGGGGATGTCATTGCGAGCGAAGCGACCCGCACCTGCGTGCCCCGTACGGGGTACTGCGGCGGGGCAGGTGAGCAATCTCTGGCCTGCAATGCGGGGATTGCTTCGTCCGTTTCACTCCCTCGCAATGACATATCACTTACTTCTCTACCACTACCTAAGTCTCTTTGTAGGGCAGGGCTTCCAGTGACATCTGGTCGGTCAGGGCTTCAAACTCCGGATCTTTGTGGAGGAGGATGGCGTTCTTCTGGATGGCAAACGCGGCGATGATCGCGTCTGCCAACGAGAGGTGATGTACTGCTTTCAGTCGGGCTGCCGTCAACAGGGTGGGCTCTTCCATCTCCCAGAGGATCGTCGCTGGCAGTTGCTTGATCAGGGCATAACGCCGGTCGGCTTCGGCCTGTCCCCGCTCTTGCCGGGTGATATAGTGGGCTTCCAACAAAACTAACCAAGGAAGCAACACCTCTTCCTGGTTCAGTATGCGCTCCACCCGTTCGGCGCCTGCCTCGTCCTCGATCAGCGTCAGGAGCGCGGAGGTGTCCAGCAAATAGAGTTCAGGACTCACGTTTGCGATCCTCGCGGCGATTTGCCAGCAACCGTTCGACCAGCCGCTCGCCTCGTCCAGAGCCACGCAGGGCGCGAATCGGGTCGGCGGGGACGGGGACGACCCGGATCGTCTGCCCGTCGTCCAGCCAGACCAGGCGGTCGCCCTCTTGGATGTGGTACCGCTTTCGGATAGGAGCGGGAATTACCGTCTGACCGCGTTTTGTGACCGCTGTTTGCATATTTCTGCCTCCTATTTCCGATTTTACAAGATGATTATAAAAAATGCAAGTTGTTGGACGCATTTGCACCACAACAAAGCGCCGTGACGGGAGCCACGGCGCTTTGACGTGCTGCAACTATTTTAGAGTTGTTCCCTTTTAAGCAACAACCGCCCAACAACACTCATCGGGGACACTGCCTTTCGCTCAAATCACAAAAAACGGCAAAACCAGCTACTCACCCGCGCTTCTCGCCGGCCAGCTCGCCGACTGCTTCGGACGCGGCTTTGAGTTGGCGCAGCCGTGCCGACTGGTCGTGCCAGAAGCTGGACCCGGCGCTGGCGGCCAACCCGCTCAGCACCAGTCCCACCACGTGGGCTCCGCCGGCACCCAACGTGCCTTGCCACATCGCCTGGGCCGGCTGGGAGATGGGCGCCAGCAGTTGCAACGTGTCTATCTGGAAGAGCACGGCAAAGCCGATGCCAAACAGGATGGCCATCACCCGGATGGCGGCCCGACGGACCCGTTCTTGTTGGATGTACTTGGTGGTGGCCTTGCCAACCATCTCGGCGACGTCGGCTACCGACGTGTCTTCGTCCAGCTCGACTTCGCCGATGGCCTTGAGGGCTTTGTTCAGGGCGATGATCCGCGCTTTTGCCGCTTCCCCTTCGTCCGCCGGGAGCCAGGCTTTAACTTCGTTGAGGGTATCGTTGGGGGACGGTTTGCCCTGGAGCCAGGGGATGGGGACTTTGAACCAACCGATGACTGCCTCCACGCTGACGGCCAGCACGGCCATCAGGGCAAAGTAGATGCCGATCACAGCGATGGCGTTGGTGACTTGATCCATTTTTCTCACCCCCGTGTTGCGCATTGTGTGGTGCGTGTGCCGTCACGCAACACGCAACACGCACCACGTTTGACATATTCTTTTACTTTTCCTCATTCGCTCCCGGCGGATTCCGCGCCCACGCCCGGCAGGTTTTTGAGCGTTTCCACCAGGTCAACGCCGGTCAGGGCTTCGATGGTGGCCGGGACCTGGGCCACGATGTCGGTCACGTCTTGTGTCAGCTTGCTGGCGCCGGCGCCATCTCCGCCGGAGTTGATGATGACGATGCGCTCGGTCTTGGTGAGAGGCTCGGCGATGGCAGCGGCTATCTGCGGCAGGGCCTCGATGATTTGCTGGATGATGGCCGCCTGGTTGTACATTTGCCAGGCGAGGGCCTTCTTTTCCATCGCCTCGGCCTCGGCAAAGCCCTGCTGGCGGATGACCTCGGCCTCTGCCAGGCCTTTGGCTTTGGCAGCGGCCGCCTCTCCTTCGCCGATGGAGCGGGCGGCAGCGGCTTGACCCTCGGCTTCGGTCAGGGTTTGGAATTTCTTGGCACTGGCCAGGGTTTGGATGCGATATTGCTCGGCCTCGGCCGGTTTCTTCACCGTCGCTTCCAGTTCTTTTTCCTTGCGCGCGACTTCCTGTTCCTGCACCTGGATTCGCTTTTGCTTTTCTATAACTTCAATCTGAACTGCCTCAGCTTTTACCTGCTGGTTGGTGATGTTTTGCTGAAGGGTGTAGGCCAGCTCTGCCTCTGCCTTCTTGCGGTTGGTTTGGGCATCGTATTCGGCCTTCTGAACCTGGTAGTCTTTCTCCGACTCGGCGATCTTGGTCTCGGCCTGGTATTTGGCGGTCTCCCCTTCCTGCCGGGCCTTGGCCGAAGCGATGGTCGCGTCGCGGGCGGCTTCGGCTTCGCCGATTTGGGCGTCACGCTTCACCTCGGCGGTGCGCTTGCGGCCCAGAGCATCCAGGTAGCCCTGGTCGTCGCGGATGTCCTTGATGGTGAAGGAGACGATGCTCAGTCCCATGTTGGCCAGGTCGCCGGCGGCCACGTCCTGCACCCGGGCGGCGAAGGCGTCTCGGTCCTTGTAGATTTCTTCTACCGTCAGCGTGCCCAAAATAGCTCGCAGGTGACCTTCCAGCGTTTGCAGGGCCACGTTGCGAATCTCGTCCTGCGTCTTCGAGAGGAACTGCTCGGCGGCGGTGGCGATGGACACGTCGTCACCACGGATTTTGACCTGAGCCACGCCGTCTACCGTGATCGGCACACCCTGGATGGTGTACACTTTGGGCGTCACCACGTCAATGGTCATAATTTCCAGGCTCAGATCGTCCACCCGCTCCAGCACCGGCCAGATGAACGCGCCACCCCCTTTGACGATGCGATAGTTGCGCGTCGTCTTCTCGCCGGTGACCGGGTCGATGTACGTGTGACGCCGACCGGAGATGACCAGCACCTCGTTGGGGCCTACTTTCTTGTAGCGACTGGAATAGAAGGCCAGGAAGACGCCCGCTACAAAGATCAGGCCTACGATTGCCAGAACAGCCAGGAATAATTCCATTGAGTTACCTCCTTCACTTTGACTGTTGAGAAAACCGAGGAGCCGGCATCCCCAGATGCGGCTCAGCGAGGCATCACCCTTTGAAACACACCCTTTTGAGGTGACGCTCCTTTGGGGAATTAATGGCCATCTGGGAGCCAGGGGCTAGGGAGTTGGAGGCTGGGAGCCAGCATCTCTGGGGCTGACCAGGGCCTGGGCTCCCAGCATTTGATCGATGATTACCAGCGTCCCGCGTTTGATGGGGACTCCCTGGCTGGATCGAGCCGGATAGGTGACCCGTGAGCCCTGGGCCACCACTGCGATTTCTCCCACGCCATCCTCGGCGATGGGGGCGATGACTTCCGCAGTGAGGCCCACCAGTTGGCTCACCCGCACCTCGCTGGACCCCTGCGAGCCGATGAGGAATCGGCTGTAAAAGAGGAACATGACGCTGGCCAGCAACAATCCGCCCCCGGTAGACCACAACAGGCTGATCGGTCCCGATACCTCGAACAATTGCCGGGCGATGATGCCCACCGCACCAAAGGCGGTGATGAAGGTGGAAATGGTGATGGGGCTGATGGGGGAGACTTCCACCGAGCCAACGTCAAACGTATCCACGTCGCCGACGTTGAAATCGGGCACGTCGGCGTCGGGCATGTCTATGTGACCCCCCAGTCCACCGGTGACCACGACAAAGAGGGCCCACACCAACCCGGTGCCAAATGAGAGGAAATAGGCGCAATCCAATGCACCTGCGTTGCCAAGTCCTTCCATCACGCCCTCCTTTCGCCGACATCGTCGTCAATTTTGTCTTCCCCACCTCCCGCAGGTGGTGAACCTGCAGGAGGTTTCAACTCATTATATCTGCTATTGGGGCCGGGGTCAACAATCGGCGCGGTTCGCCGAAGACGGCCCGCTATTCTGTCGGTCCAAAGCGACCGGGATCGAACATCTCGATAGGTATAGGGCTGTGCCCCCCGGTGATCAGGTCGGCGATGATGCGGGTGCTGATGAGACTGAGCCCTATGCCCTTGCGGTCGTGACCCGCGACCATGTACGCGCCCTGCCATCCCGGTATCGGGCCGATCAGGGGTAGCGCGTCCTCGCAAGCTGGTCTCAGGCCGGAGACGTGGTTCACCAACTGAGCATTTTCCAAAGAGGGGGCCATCTGCAGGGCAGCGTTCATAATGGCCTCAAGGCCGGCCGACGTGTGGTGATTGTTGAAGCCGCTGTCAGGCTCGTAGGTGGTGCCTGCCTGGGTGCTGCCATCGGCCTTGGGCAACAGGTAATTACCGCCGTAGGATAGAGAGGCACGAAGCTGCGGGTCGGGGACCTGCAACTCCAGGAGTTGCCCCCTGACCGGGTAGACCGGGATCTTCAGCCCGACCCACTCAGCGGCCCGCCGGCTCCAGGGGCCCATAGCCAGCACCACTGTCCCGGTGGCGACGACCTCACCGTTTCGCAACTGCACCCCGGTTACCCGTCCGCCGCTGCGCTGCAACCCCACCGCCTCGCCGTGCCGCAGCGCCATACCCCGGCGTTCCGCAGCCTGGACCAGGGCCAGCACGAACCGATAGGCCATTACCTGCGCCTGACGGCAAACCAGTCCCCCCAAAGCGTCTCGGTTCACGCGAGGCTCCACCTCCCGCAAAGCTTCTCCCTCCAGCCAGTGGATGGGTGGATCATCGGGTCCCGGTGACGGCCGGAGCTTCAGGCTTGCGGCTTCCTCTGCACAAAAGGCGAGGCGGATTGCCGGGTGCTCCCGGTAGCCGACGTCTATTCCCGATTCGTCCGGCAGAACGCGGGCGAGTTCCCGGTGCAGCCGGCAGCCTCGCCAGGCCAGCTCTGCCAGCCGTCCGTCTTCCAGGGCCGCATAGGTGTCCCGGTCAACGGTCAGCCAATGGGCAGATGCCATACCAGAGGCACCGAAGGCCACCGCCTCCTTTTCCAGCAACAGAACCTTGTGGCCTTCCTTGCTGAGCCAGTAGGCGGCGCTACATCCCATAACCCCGCCTCCTATGATCACCACGTCCGGTTTTCCAGCCACGGTTTCCTCTTTCTGAAGAAGTTGGTTGAGTAGACTGACGCCGGCCCGCTGCGGCCTGCCGACTGCACGGGGAGGGGCGGCGATGCCACCCGCCGCCCCGATGAAGTGCAGAGGGAGCAGGAACAGGTTACTTCTTGCCCAAAATGCCACCCAGCCCCTTGGCCAAGTCTCCCAGATCCTCCCCAATGTCGGCGCCACTCAGCACGCCGTCAATTTGACTCGCGATGGGCGCTGGCAGCTTCTCCTTGAGATAACCCACCACCGCTTCTACGGCCATCTTGGACATCTCTTCGGAAAGACCTGTCTTCTGCGAAACCAACTTGACCAATTCGTCCATGGTGTGGACCTCCTCAGTATGGTGTGATTTCATCCAGTATATCACATCTACCCCTCACTGACAATCAGTTTCGTCGATTTGATCAGGGCTCTAATTTTTCACGCGCAAAACCCATTGACAAAGTTTTGGACCTGTGATATAGTAGAAATGGTTTGCAAACGTGTGCATACAGGGTCTCCTCCCTAAATTGGACTTTGGCCAACCTGGTAGGCTGTCGGAGAAATCGGTTTTCCCAGACCTCGGAGGTTTTCAGGAGTGATTTTGCCAGCAAATCAACCAGATAATCGGGGTGACTTCGCCAGCAAAGAGGCTGCCGGAAACCTCCGAGGCCTTTCTCCGGCAAACTGCCAGGTAACCGTTCAGCCTCCTTTCAGCAAACGCGACTGAAGTCGCGCCCCTACAGGGCCTTCGGCCGCAAAGCCCGCCTACGCGGGCTAAAAAACCAGTCCACGCAGGTGGTCTTCGCGGCGGAACGCCCTGTAAGAGCGATTTCCCTGGCCTGGCCGCCAGGCCAGGGGACAGGCAATCGCCCAAAAAACAGAGGGTGAACGATTACAATCCCCTATGTGTTGGTGATGTTTGGGACCGCGAGAGCTTGTCCTCTCCCAACCCCCACCCCCTCCCGAATTTCGGAGAGGGTGAGGGTGCCCGAAGGGCGGGGGTGCGTGCGGGCTCTCGATGAATTTGACGTGCGTTGCACACGTTTGCAGAGTGCGCTTCTTTTTGAAAACGGGGCAATATGCGAGTTTCGATTAAAGACATCGCCAAGGCTGCAGGTGTTTCGCATTCCACCGTCTCGCGCGCACTGAGCGACAGTCCCCTCGTCAGCGACGAGACCAAAGCTCGCATCCAACGCTTGGCCCAGGAGATGGGCTATTCTCCCAACACTTTGGCCCGCAGCCTGGTCACCCGCCAAACTTATACCGTGGGCGTGGTGGTCACCACCATTGCCGACCCTTTTGTGGCCGAGGTCGTGCATGGCATCGAAGCGACTGCCTACGACCACGACTACACCGTCATTCTGTGCAACTCTGGGGCGGTGCCTGAACGCGAGATCGCCGCTGTGGAAATGCTGCGCTCCAAGCGGGTGGATGGCGTCATCGTCACCTCCTCGCGCGTCGGCGCTTTATACCTCGATCTCCTGGAACGGATTGGGGTTCCCATTGTGCTCATCAATAACCACAACGAAGAAAGTGGGCGCTACACCTTCACCGTTACCGTGGACAACCGCCACGGCGGATACCTGGCCACAGAGCACCTGATCCAACTCGGACACCGGCGCATCGCCTACGTCACAGCGCCCGCCGACCACAGTTCCGACCTGGATCGAAAAGCCGGTTATCGTCAGGCCCTCACCGAGCACGGAATCGAGCCGGACCCGGCGTTGATCATCCCTGGCAATGGCCGCGCCGACGGCGGCGAGCGGGCGTTGAAGACGTTGGTGGAATTGAGCGAGTTGCCCACCGCCGTCTTTTGCTACAACGATATGACGGCCATCGGGTTGATACACGCTGCCCGCCAGGCAGGGTTGTCGGTGCCCGGAGACATAGCTGTGGTCGGCTTCGACGACATCCCATTCGCTCGTTATTTTTATCCCCCTCTGACAACCATAGCCCAACCCAAAGTGGAAATGGGGCAATTGGCGATGAAAATGGCCCTATCCTTGATGAACATCAACGAGGAAGAAGAGGGTGAAGAACTTTCCAACATCGTCGTTCAGGGTGAGTTGATTGTGCGCGCCTCGACGGTTGGAGATTAGAGATTGGGGATTGGAG
>JAJRXB010000158.1 GCA_024276515.1 Chloroflexota bacterium | reverse complement strand
TGGGGATTAGAGATTGGGGATTGGGGACGTGGAAGCCGAACCCCGGTTGCGACAGCACCTCGCCGAAGAGACGGCTCAGGAAATGGTCCATCGGCGATTCCCCCTCCCTTGCCTGGTATCCCTCCAGCCAGTCTCTCAGGACGTCGTAGCGTTCGCCGGCCTCCGGGCCGATGCGCTCCCGCATCTCCCCCTGGATTTGGGCGAAGGAGGTGAGTGGGAGATTGGGGGATTGGGGACTGGAGATTGAGGGTTGGGGCCGGTAGACGACGTCGGTCAGCAGGCGGGCGCGGACCAGGTCCAATCCCTGGATGGCCTGAGTCAACGCCAGCGTTATGTCAAATTGCGGCGGGAGCAGATCCCAGGCCGGGTGAGCCAGCTTGGCCAGGGTCAGCAGGCAGCGGGCGGGCGGCTCGTCGCGCAGAGCGCGGGAGGGCCGGTGCGAGCGGGCAGGGATGCCCCGCGCCGCCAGCTTGTCCAGCAGCGAGAAGCGGAGCGCGTCGCCGATGAAGGGGGCCAGCACCACGATCTCCCCCGGCGGTGTCCCCTCCCCCACCAGCCGGGCGATCTCGTCGGCGACCCCGTCCAGCATCTGCGGGTGGAAGCGGTGTTCCTGGTAGTGCAGGACTCGACGGAAGTCGGCCTCGCTCCCATCGGGCGACTCCGCCGGAGTCCGCTGCTCAGGTGGGGTCCGCTGCTCTGGCGGGGTCCGCCGCTCAGGCGGGGTCTCAGACCCCGCCTGAGCAAAGGTCTGAGCAGCGGGGGGAGCGAATGTGGCCGGCTCCGGCTTCTGCCCCAGGCTGAGGCCGATCTGGTAGCCCAGGTGCAGCACGTCGGGCGGGGCGACGTGGGAACCGGTCAGCTCCACCGTCTGGTCACAGGCGGCGGCCAGGCGGGCGGCGCTGGCCGGGTCGGCGCCCAGGAAGACCCGGTAGCCGCCGTCCCGGTCGAAGGCGATCAGGGCCGAGTCGCATCCGGGGACCCACTCGGTCAGCAGGTCGTGGAGGGCCGGCGTGTCCTCCTCCACGTTGTCCACGATGAGATGCCGGTAGCGCTCGAACAGGTAGGCGCGGACGGCCGGCTGCGGCCACAGGTGGCACAGGAAGGTCTCGATTTGCAGCGAAAAGTCGAGCAGGTTGTGGGCCAGGCAGTGGCGGCGGAAACGCCGAAGGCACACCCCTGCCTGGTCGTACATAACCCGCAGCGCACTTTCGCCGGTCCACGCTTCTTTCAGCCGGTCGGGGACCTCCGCCAGCGGGATGCCGGTCAGCGCCGCTTTGTTCAGGTTGTCGAGCAACTGGCTGAGGAGTCGCGCCCGCCCGATGGTGACGGCCTCGAAGTAGCCCTGCTCCTCCATCAGCGGGCCGACGATTCCGTCCATAAAGTATTGGGCCGTCTCCACGGTGAGGAAGACCGGCGGATGGGTGGGGTGGGCGAAGCCGGCCCGGTCGCCGATGAGGGGCCAGAAGAGGCGGACCACGCGGCGGGCCAGGCCGTCCAGGGTGATGACGTCCACCGGGCCGGCCGGGCCCAGGGCCGGGTCGCGCAGGGCGTCGTAATAGGGCGCGGCCAGCGTCCGCTGAGGGACCAGGACCAGGATGGAGGTGGCCGGCATGCCGCGCCGGATCAGCCAGCGCAGCCGTTCCACGGCCAGCGTCGTTTTGCCGCTCCCCGGCGGGCCGGAGAGGAAGATTTTGGTTTGGAGGGATTGGGTGATTTGGTTTTCCATAGTCCGTCGTTGTAGGAGCGGGGCTTGTCCCCGCCCTGGGGGCGACCGCAAGGGTCGCCCCTACCCAGGCGCGGTGGCCTCCAACGGTCTTTCGCATAGCCTATTGGTTGTTTTGGGTGGTGTTGGGTTGGTTGGTGGTGTGTAGCGTGATGACTACGCGAAAACACTTGCCGGGCCGTAATTTCGCCGCCGAGATGAGTTTGGCCACCCCGTTGCCTCGAGCTAACCCACAGGGTGCTTCGCTTAAGCTCCAGGCTAATACCAATTGTGAGAAGAAAGGCTGTAAAATCCCCTTTCCATCCGCGCCATCTGCCAGGGGCGTCGAGCCGGGAATCGCCCTGGAATAGGGATTCCAGGGCACAAGATTGGGACGATTGGGAACTCCGCAGCGCCGGAATCCCTATTCCGGCGCGGATGGAAAATACGGCTTTTCAACAGGCAATTGGTATAATACACAGTACGCAGTGCTACGTGTTGCGTATTGCATGTTGTCATCACGTGTTACCCTTCGCTTTACTCCTCTC
>JAJRXB010000157.1 GCA_024276515.1 Chloroflexota bacterium | reverse complement strand
GGCCGGGCCGCTGGCTGTTCACCCCTCCCTGGCAGGGAGGGGCTGGGGGAGGGTGGAATCTCACCTCTGGCTGCTGGCTCGGTCGGAGACCGGCCAGAGCAAGGGAGCTGGCGGCTCGGTCGGAGACCGGCCAGAGCAAGGGAGCTGGCGGCTCGGTCGGAGACCGGCCAGAGCAAGGGAGCTGGCGGCTTGGTCGGAGACCGGCCAGAGCAAGGGAGCTGGCGGCTCGGTCGGAGACCGACCAGAGCAAGGTCCCATCAGGCTGTGGCCGGTCTCCGACCGAGCCACTGGCTGGGTTGGTGGCAGACGATCATCAGCGGATAAGTAACGAATGAGCGATGTCTCTCCTCGCGCAAGGGCGTGATCCGCTCATCCGCCACTTCATCCGTTGATAATCTCCTCTTGCTCAGAAAACTAAAGTGTTGCCAGAACTCATCACCCGAATCATTACAGAAGGAGAAACCCCGTATTATGGCCAAAAGAATCACACCTCGCAGCCAGGACTATTCCCGCTGGTACACTGACGTGATCCAGCAGGCCCAGTTGGCCGATTACGCCCCGGTGCGCGGCTGTATGGTCATCCGGCCCTATGGCTACGCGCTGTGGGAGAACGTGAAAGAGGGTCTCGACCGCCGTTTTAAGGCGACAGGGCACGAGAACGCCTACTTCCCCCTCTTCATCCCGATGAGCTTTATTCAGAAAGAAGCAAAGCACGTGGAAGGCTTCTCGCCCGAACTGGCGGTCGTCACCCACGGCGGCGGCAAGAAGCTGGAAGAACCGCTGGTGGTGCGTCCCACCTCGGAGACGGTCATCGGGCACATGTACAGCCAGTGGATTCAGTCCTATCGTGACCTGCCGGTGCTCATCAATCAGTGGGCCAACGTGGTGCGCTGGGAACTGCGCACGCGCCTCTTTTTGCGCACGATGGAGTTCCTCTGGCAGGAGGGACACACCGCCCACGCCACCTACGAAGAGGCACAGGAAGAGACGCTGCGCATGCTCGACGTTTACGCCGACTTTGCCATCAACGACGCGGCTATTCCGGTTATCAAGGGTCGCAAGAGCGAAAGCGAGAAGTTTGCCGGAGCCGAAACCTCTTATAGTATCGAAGCGATGATGGGCGACCGGCGGGCGTTGCAGTCGGGCACCTCGCACAACCTGGGGCAGAATTTCGCCAGAGCCTTCGACATCAAATACCTGGATCGGAACAATGAACTGCAATATTGCTGGACGACCAGTTGGGGTGTGAGCACCCGGATGGTCGGTGCGATTGTGATGGTCCACGGCGACGACCAGGGCCTCGTGTTGCCGCCGCGCCTGGCCCCCGTCCAGGTGGTGGCCGTGCCCATCTGGAAGTCGGACGAGGAAAAGCGGGCCGTGCTGGAGGCCGTCGAAAAGGTGAAGGCAGCCCTGGACGACAGTGTGCGGCTGAAGGTGGACGACCGGGAGGAATACTCCCCCGGCTGGAAATTCAACGAGTGGGAGTTGCGGGGGGTGCCGTTGCGGATTGAGATCGGGCCCAGAGACGTGGTCCAGGAACAGGTGGTGCTCGCCCGGCGCGACCGTCCCGGAAGGGCCGGCAAATCGTCGGTGCCGCTGGCCGGGCTGGCCGGCGCCGTCACCGATGCGCTGACTCTCATCCAAAACAACCTGCTGCTGCGTGCCACCGAGTTCCGTGATGCCCACACCTATGAGCCCACGGACTACGAATCGTTCAAAGAGGCGGTGACTCAGGGGTTCGCCCGCGCCTGGTGGTGCGGAGCGATCTCATGTGAGGATAGGATAAAAGAAGAGACCAAGTCCACCACCCGCTGCATCCCCTTTGAGCAGCCGGGCGGGACCGGTCGGTGTGTGGTGTGTGGGGGTGAGGCCAAAGAGGTGGCCATCTTCGCCCGCGCGTATTGAATAGGGGTGAGTCGCCGGCTCGCCCCTCGCTCAAATCAGGAACCGGAGGCGGGCCATCATATCACCCATCTCTTTCAGCTTGCGGGCGTTCATCTCATCTCCCCGCGCGCGCATTTGCTCCACGGTGTCGCTCAACACGCGAAAGAAGACGTCGTCGCACGCGCCGATGTATTGGCCGATGAGCTTTTGTAATTCCTTCTTGTTTTTGGCCGACGCGAGCCGGCGTATGATGTCGAGGGCCTGTTCTTCGGTCATTTGTAATATTCACCCCTCCCGAGATCTCTTGGAAAGTCTGCCGAACAAGGGTGATGCGAACGACGTTTTCCGAGATGGCTCCCCTCCCTGGTAGGGAGGGGCCGGGGGAGGGGGAGACCCGGTGAACCGATAGGATTTCCGGGAAACCAAGTGCGTCGAGCGGGCGAACTCCCACCCCCACTCCCACCCTCCCCCTGTGAGGTTCAGGGGGTGAACGGTTATCTGGAGCCCGGCTATGGACAAAATGGACAAAATCAAGGTAGAAAACCTTTATTTTTACTACGGCGACAAGCTTGCCCTGTCGAACATTTCGATTGACATCGGGGACCGGCAGATCACGGCGCTGATCGGGCCGTCGGGGTGTGGCAAGTCTACCTTTTTGCGTTGTCTCAACCGCATGAATGACACCATCCCCGGCATCCGGGTGGAGGGGCGGGTGCTGCTCGATGGTCAGGACATCTATGCTCCTGGCACCGACGTGGTGGCCTTGCGCCAGCGGGTGGGGATGGTGTTTCAGCGCCCCAACCCTTTTCCCCAATCCATCTTCGACAACGTCGCCTTTGGTCCGCGTGTGCTGGGGTTGCACAAAAATGGAAACCTGGCCGACATCGTGGAAGAAAGTCTGCGAGGGGCGGCTCTGTGGGACGAGGTGAAGGATGATCTCAAGCAAGGGGCACTGAGCCTTTCGCTGGGCCAGCAACAGCGATTGTGCATCGCCCGCGTTATCGCCGTCAAGCCAGAAGTGATCTTGATGGATGAGCCTTGCTCGGCCCTGGACCCCATCGCCACGCTGAAGGTCGAGGAGTTGATGCATTCGCTCAAGGCGAATTACAGCATCGTCATCGTCACCCACAACATGCAGCAGGCGGCTCGCGTCTCCGATTGGACCGGCTTCTTCTGGCTGGGCGAGATGGTGGAGTTCAACGCCACCCAGACCCTCTTCACCCGACCGGTCAACAAGCTGACAGAGGATTACATCACCGGACGGGCAGGGTAGGGGCGAAGCATGCTTCGCCCCTACTGCATATCCCCTCGCGTCATGGTCAACAGACGCACCCCCTTTACCTGACGGAAGGTGGCTCCCTGGCTGATGGTGCGCAGCACCGTTTCCACGTCCACCACCTGTGCCCCCGACACCACGCTGATCCCATAATCGAAGAGCACCGGCGACAGGGGTGTGCTGGGTCCCAGCATCATCACCGTGGCGTCGGCGCGCCAGTGAGGGGCCAGTTCGTCGAAGGTGTGATTGACCAGGGTGCTGCCGGTGATGGCGATCAGGTCCGCCTGGGGGAGCAGGTCGGGGGCGGCTTCGGGCGGGTATTCGCCGGGGCCGGGCCGTTGCTCCAGCACCCACAGGGTCTCGGCCACCTGTCGCAACCGGGCGACAAAAGGGAAGTGGCCGACCATCGCCACCTTTTTCCCCTTTCCCCGTTCCAGCAAAAAGTCACGAGCGTTCAGCTCGACGCAACGGCTCTCGTCGGGGACGATGAGCGAGTTGAGGGCCGCCATACCGATGCTCACCTCCAGCGGCACGTCGGAGATGACCCAGCCGGCCAGTTCGCGCGCGGTTTTGGTGTGCAGCCGGCCCACGTCGCGGACCTGGCTTTCGCCGTGGGGTTCGCCGTGGGTCAGCATCGTCCCCGCCAGCCCGCAGCCGCCGTCGGCGTGGACCACGGCCGTCCAGTGCGCGCAGGCTCGGACTTCGGTTATGGGGGCGTCGTTTTCCAGTGAGTTGAGCAGGTCGTCGAAGATGGGCATAATCGAATCGGCAAATGGGCAAATCCCAGGTGACGGGCACTTCACAAGTGCCCGTCACCTGGTCCTGTCAGGCGACGATGGTCAGGGGCACCGGCACGAAGACCAGGATGAAGATGGCAATGGTCAACAGCGCCACCAGCTTGCGCCTGCCGTCGAGGGGGGTGACGTCGTTCAGGGGAGGTGGGTGGCCGATGCCGAGCAGGAAGATGAGGATGGCCCAGGTGAACCAGCCCTGCCACAGCGTTATCCCCATTACCAGCAGAACCCCGACGAACAGGGCGCCGACGATTTGAATTTTGTCGCCGATCAGGGTGTAGATGACGTGCCCACCGTCGAGTTGGCCCACCGGCAGCAGGTTAAAGGCGGTGACCAGCAGGCCGAACCAGGCGGCAAAGGCCATCGGATGCAGCATCACGTCCAGGCCATCGCCGGGCAAAATCCGTCCGTGAACCAGGTATTTGGCTCCCAGGTAGAGCAACGAGTTCCCTTCGAGGATGTACCCGCCACCGGATGGCAGGGGCTGCACGGGGGATATGGCCAGCCCGTAGAGCAGCAACGGGATGGCGACCACCAGCCCGGCCAGCGGTCCGGCCACTCCCACGTCAAACAGTTGAGCGCGGTTGCGCACCGGCGACCGCAACTGGATGAACGCGCCGAAGGTGCCAACGAAACTGACCGGCATAGGGATGAAGTAGGGCAGCGTCACCGCCACCTTGTGTCGCCGGGCGGCGAAATAGTGGCCGAATTCGTGGGTGCCCAGGATGGCCAGCAGGGTGAAGGCGAAGGGCACTCCTTTGAGGATGGAGGCCGGGTCGGCCAGGGGGTTGGCCCCTTCGTTGGCCGCGCCGATGAAGACCACCGAGAGCACGGTGGCGATGAACAAGACCAGGTTGATCCAGGGATTGGACGGGCGGGGTTTCACCAGCCCCGGCTGGGCGATGATCTGGTGTTGTCTGCCGCGCTTGCGCAACAGGGGTGTATAGTCGTGATGGGCCCAGCGTTCGGCCAACAGGTTGTAGGCCCAGTCGGCGTCGCTCATCAGCAGCCGGCCGGTGAAAAGAATCACTCCCTGCTGCGCTTGCCGCGGCACCGATATGTCGGTGACTTCAAACAGGTCTTCCACGTCGGCTCGCAGCCGACCGATGATCTCACCATCGAGGATGATATTCCCCCCAGGGGCGACCAAACGTCGTCTTAAGCCAAAACCCATACTCTCTGATCTCCAATCTTTGCTACACCTCTGCTGTGGCCGGTCTCACGACCTGCTGTGGCCGGTCTCACGACCGAGCCAGGGGCCAGGGGCGAGATTCCACCCTCCCCCGGCCCCTCCCTGCCAGGGAGGGGTGAACAGCCGTCTCGCTGTGGCCGGTCTCACGACCTGCTGTGGCCGGTCTCACGCCTCGCTGTGGCCGGTCTCGTGACCGAGCCAGGGGCGAGATTCCACCCTCCCCCGGCCCCTCCCTGCCAGGGAGGGGTGAACAGCCGCCTCGCTGTGGCCGGTCTCACGGCTCGCTGTGGCCGGTCTCGTGACCGAGCCAGGGGCCAGGGGCGAGGGAGGGGTGAACAGCCGCCGCGCTGTGGCCGGTCTCGTGACCGAGCCACCGCAGACACCTTACAGCGTGAAAACGCCCACCAGTCGCCGCTCGGTCTCGCTTTCTTCCGCCACGCGAGCGATCACTTCAACGTAGGGAGCGATGCTGGAGTT
>JAJRXB010000009.1 GCA_024276515.1 Chloroflexota bacterium | reverse complement strand
CTTCCCGTTGGCCGAAAAGCCACGGTAGCCCTTGATCAGGCTGTGCAGGTACTTGCCGGTCCAGGGCCGTTCGCGCCCGGCGATCTGGCTCAACTCCCGGGCCAATTCGTCCAGGTGGATGATGGCGATTTCCGGCCCGTACAGGGCTTGATAGACGTCCAGTAGTAGCGTTCTACCCATTTGCCTTTTGCGTCGCTCTCCGTCGTCCAGAAGTTGTCCAGAAAGCAAGCTCATCTTCGACCTTCACCCCCAACTATTGCTTTCCTCACTCCCCCAGCGGCCGGCGGGCCACGCCTCCGGCCTCGTAGCCCTCCACCGCCTCCAGGATGGCGTCGATTCGTTCGCGCAGGTCGCGCAGGTCGTCTACCACGTCGGCGTACTCCTCGGCGGTGGCCACCCGTCGGGGGATGGCCGGCAACATCAACGCGCCGAAGGCCCGCTCCAGCTCCCCCTGGGTGTCGCGGGTCACGTTGGTGCGGTTGGCCTTGGCCAGCATCACCCCCAACAGGCGCAAGTCGGGGTTGGAGCCTTTGACCATCTCGATGGTGTTCTGCAGCAGTCCCAACCCGATGAGGGGGAACAGCCCCGGCTCCACCGGGATCAGCACCTCGGTGGCGGCCATCAGCGCGTTGACGGTCAACAGCCCCAGGCTGGGCGGGCAATCGATGATGACGAAGTGATACCGATCCAGAACGGAGGCCAACGCCTGGCGCAGCCGTCGCTCTCTCTCGAAAGCGGTGACCAGCTCCAGTTCGGCGGCGGCCAGGTCCAGGTGCGCCGGCAACACGTCGAGGGTGCCGGCCGGGATATTGCCGCTGTCGGGCAAGGGGACGGTCTGGACCGTCTGATCGGCCTCGGCCTGCCCTGTGACTAACTCATAAACGGTGGTCACCCCAGGCTTTCGCGGCCCGGCGGCGAAGGGGACGCCCAGGAAGACGGCAGTGGCATTGGCCTGGGGGTCGGCGTCCACCAGCAGCACCTGCTTGCCGTTGGCTACTCCTCGCGCCAGGCCGGCCGCCAGGTTGACGGCGGTGGTGGTTTTGCCCACGCCTCCCTTCTGATTGGCGATGGCGATAACTCGGGTCATAGCGAAAAACCTCCCTCCTCATTCTTCAGGGATGGACCAGACCGCTTCCGGGATGCTCAGGGCCGCACCGAACACGGTCCGCACGTCCTCGTCGGCCAGGAACTCGCGGGCGCTGTGCCGGGCGTGTCGAGGGGTTCGCTTCTCCGTCCCCAGCACGTCGTGTACCGCCTGCTTGATCATCGCCGCCGCCAGGCGACGCCAGGGGTAGAAGTCGTCGTCGTGGTAAGTTGGGGCCAATGCGTCACTCCTCCAGCATCGAAGTTCATTCAGGCTCCTCCTTCGAGAAAAATGCGGATCCGGCCAGGAACAGCACCAGCACGGCCGAGAGCCAGGCGATGAAGGTATTGACCTTAGCGTTGTCGATGTTGATCTCCGGCAGTGACATCATCTTGTCGCTTGCTTCGGGGGTGCCGAGCATAGTCATCCTCCGTGTCCGTTGCTGCTTGCATGTCCATTCTGGGGCATTTCCAGCCCCACTTCCCAGAAGAGGCATCCTCCCACCACTTCCAGCGGGATGGCTTCCTCGGCCAGCCCGGCTTTCGTCAGGTCGGCGTTGATCTGGGCCATCGCCTGCCGGGCCTCGTCCAGCCGCCTGGGGCCAACGACGACCGCCGCCGGGAGTTGGCGATGCGTCTGGAGGAAGTGCCGGATGGCCTCCCGGTAGGTCTTGGGTCGGTCGTCGAAAAAGCGATAGAGTTGGTAATCGGCCATAGGTTAGCATCCTCGAGGTCAAGGTTAATCACAACTCGATGACGTCATCCCCAGGGGGCAATGCCTTGGGGGTGATGACCGCCCCCCCTGGGGCGCCGGGCAGCCCTGGTGTGTAGACGTTGAAGGACACATCCGCTGCGGGGCGTGGCTTCCGCGCCGCCTGCATCTCACGCACGGCGGTGGCGCGAACGCCAATGGCCTTGTCGGCGGCGTCCATCACCTTTTCGACGCCCGCCGCCAGGCCGGACAGGGTGGCCCGGGCCTCGATGCGGCCCAGCCAGAAGGCGGCCCCGCCCACGGCCGGCAGGGCCAGCGTGACCAGCACCGCCCAGGCGGCCAGCGCGGCCGGCTCCAGTTCGACGATGGTCAGCCACAGCCGCCAGGCGATGTAGATCGAGAAACCGATGATGACGATGATACCGATGGTCAGGATGGTCTTTTTCATATTCACCTCACCTTGTTGCCTGCCTGCCCGCTGCCTGCCTGGTGAGCAAACACACACGTTTCCTTAGATTTTTCGCGGAAAATCGCGATTTTGTGTGTCTAGCAGGGCAGGCAGGCAACGGGCAGGCAGTTCAAGCGGTATAAATTCCGCGTGTGGAATTTATCGCTCGATCCAAGCAGTAGACAAACATCTCAATCGACCCAATCTGCCGTGTTCAGCGTGTAGCCATTCTCACGGAGCCACTGGGCGGCTACCCGCCCCAGATCGAGCAGGCGATCAGCACGTCCGGAGCCAGGTCTGCCCAACCCTGCTGCCTCCATTGCCTGCTGCAATGCCGGGCGACCCTGCCTGGCCAAAGCAGTGATCAGTGCTACTGCCAGCTCTTCACCCGTATACCCATTGCGGTGCTCCATATTGGGATCGGTGATGCATAGCGTATAGCCGCTTTCGCGCAGCCAGGTGTTGGCCGCCCGCCCCAATTCCAGCAACCGGGCTGCCCGGTCGGAGCCAGGCCTGCCCAACCCGGCCGCCTCCAGCGACCGCACCAGCGTCGGCCGCCCGTGGCCCAGGTGGGCCGTCACCAGCGAGACGGCCATCTCCTCGCCGGTGTAACTCCATCCGGCGCGACCATCGTCCAGGTCGAGGCCGACATCCTCGGCTCGAAACTCCGGCCACTCGGCCAGTTCCGGCTGCCCGCCGTTGTTCAAGGCTTGCAGTTGGGTCGGAGGGATGTAAGCCCACTGCACCCGGCTGATCGCCGAAGGAGTCACCACGTAGCCGTCTCCCTGGCCCAACAGCCAGTCG
>JAJRXB010000156.1 GCA_024276515.1 Chloroflexota bacterium | reverse complement strand
CGTCCCCGGCAATGTCGTTGGTCTTGGTGGCCGCTTCTTTCAACAGTTGGGCCCCCATATTCTCGTAGGGGTCTTCCAGTTCGATCTCTTTGGCCACCGTCACCCCGTCGTGGGTGATGGTAGGGGCACCCCACTTCTTGTCCAGGGCCACGTTGCGCCCTTTGGGACCCAGGGTGGTGGCCACCGCTCTGGCCATGGTGTCTATGCCCGCCTTCAACCGGCGGCGTGCATCTTCCTGAAAAACTAACTGCTTTGCCATTGAATAGTTGCTCCTTCTCTATTTTTATGATATATCAGATGCGCGCTACGTCATTCGACGATTGCCAATATATCGCTCTCCTTGAGGATCAGGTACTTCTTGTCGTCAATTTTGACTTCGGTGCCGGCGTACTTGGCATAGAGGACCGTATCTCCTGCTTTCACGTCCATCTCGATGCGGTTGCCGCTGTCATCGCGACGCCCCGGACCTGCCGCCAAGACCTTGCCTTGTTGTGGTCTCTCTTTGGCGGTCTCGGGCAACACAATGCCACTGGCAGTCACTTCTTCGCTTTCGATGGGCTCGACAATGAGACGATCTCCCAGAGGTTTGAGATTGAGTGCCATAGAACTTGTCCTCCTTCGTACAAAATTAGATTCAGCAACTTTGCCTTTGACAACATTTTTAGCACTCTGAATGTCAGAGTGCTAAGACGAAGCCCATCTTACCGCAAGTTGTGAGAAACGTCAAATCTGGAGGGTCGTTTTGGGTGGGTTAGGAGCAAAGTGCAATGGACATCTCAGAAAAACTCAGGTATAGTGTAAATGGAGACGACCTCTGGATACAGGTGACACATGCGAACGTTCAAGATTGTCATTGCTGGCAACGGGCGGGTGGGCAAAAGCAGCCTGGTGCATCGCTACGTGGCCGGTCAGTTCAACCGCTCGTACAGTGTGACTATCGGCGCCGACTTTGCCAGCCGCGAAGTAGACATGGGGCACGAGACGGTCCGGCTGGTCATCTGGGACCTGGCCGGCCAGCAGCGATTTCACGTGGTGCGCGATGGCTTCTATCGGGGGGCAAAAGTGGTGATCCTGGTCTTTGACATCACCGACCGGGAGAGTTGGGACGACCTGCCTTTGTGGGAAAAGGAGGTCACCCAACGTGTGCCCAACGCGCAGATCGTGATCGTCGGCAACAAGACAGACCTGGAGCACCAGCGAGTGATCCCCTACGACGTGGCACGCCGGTGGGCACAGCGACGTCGCTACGGTTACGTAGAGACGAGCTGCGCCACCGGCGCCGGGGTAGACGATTTATTCGTAGGGGTGACCCACCTGGCGATGGGTCTATGAGCTACCGAGCAACCGCGCCAATTCTTTTTCCGCCGTGTCGTCGTCCAGCTTTTTGAAGAGGGGAGACGGTCGGCGCAATTTTTGACCACCCGGCAACCGACTTGGCTGCCACCGACCGGTCGCCTGGCTGTTGTCGTAGCAGAGCGCCGTGTGAGAACGCTCTGTTTCGGCGAAGGTTTGCGTGTACTGTCGCCCGAACAGTTGCCCATCGTACCCCAGCATCTCGTGCAATCGCTGACTGGTGAAGGGCAAGAAGGGGGCAAAGAGTATTTTAAGATTGTCAATGACACGCAGGATGACGTAGACGGTGGTAGCGGCAGCACCTCGGTCTTCTTTGATTTGGAACCAGGGTGCTTTCTGGTCCAGATAGACGTTGGCCGCACGGGCAATGCGCATCGTTTCTTCCAGGGCGGCTCTCAGCCGGACGGCCTCTATCAACTCGCCGACCGACTGGAAGCCGGCCTCGGCTTTTGCCAGGATGTCACGGTCCTGGTCGTCCAGGTCGCCGGGTTGAGGCACCGCTCCTTCGAAGTGCCTGTAGGCAAAGCTCACCATGCGATTGACCAGGTTGCCCCAGGTGGCGACCAGTTCGTCGTTGTTGCGACGGACGAAGCCTTGCCAGGTGAAGTCGGTGTCGCGCGTTTCGGGCGCGATGGCGGTCAGGTAGTAGCGGATCGGATCGGGGTCGTATCGTTCCAGCATATCGGGGGCCCAGATGGCCCAGTTGCGGCTGGTGGATAGCTTCTGGCTCTCCATGTTCAGATATTCGTTGGCCGGCACGTCGTAGGGCAGGTTCAGTTTTTTGGTCGGGTCGTCTTCGTAAAGACGCTCGACGGCCATCAGTTCGCCCGGCCAGATGATGGTGTGGAAGGGGATGTTGTCTTTGCCCATGAAGTAGTAAGTTTTGGCCGCCGGATCGTACCACCATTCTTTCCACTTTTCGGGCTGGTCAACGTTGTGCGCCCATTCGACGCTGGCGGTGAAATAGCCCATCACCGCTTCAAACCAAACGTACAATCGCTTTTGGTCATATCCTTTCAACGGAACCCGGACGCCCCACTCGATGTCGCGGGTGATAGGCCGGCCCCTGAGTCCCTCTTTGAGATAGCCCCGCGAGAAGTTGATGACGTTGGGCCGCCAGTGATCCTTGTGATCGTTCAGATAGGCCCAAAGACGATCCTCCAGTTTTGGCAGGTCGAAGAAGAAGTGCTCCGTCTCACGGACGATGGGGACGGAGCCGTCGGTTTTGCTGCGCGGGTTGATCAGTTCGGTGGCGTCGAGAAGCTTTCCACAGTTGTCGCATTGGTCGCCGCGCGCGCCGTCGTAGCCGCAATTGGGACAGGTTCCTTCCACGTAACGGTCGGGCAAAAAGCGACCCTCTGTCTCCGAATAGAGCTGGAACTGTCTCTTTTTGTAAAGATAGCCATTGTTCAGGCAGGCCAGGAAGATGTCCTGGGCGATGCGGTGGTGATTTTCGGTGTCGGTGTGAGTGAACAGGTCGTAGCTGACACCGATTTCCTGAAAGGTGTCGAGGAAGCGGGCGTGGAAACGCTCAAATATCTGGCGCGGACTGACTCCCTCGGCGTCGGCGCGGACGGTGATGGGCGTGCCGTGCGAGTCAGAGCCGGAGACCATCAGCACATCGTTCCCCGCGAGTCGATGGTAGCGGGCAAAGGTGTCGGGCGGCAGATACGAGCCGGCCAGGTGTCCGATGTGCAAATCGCCGTTGGCGTAGGGCCAGGCAGTGCAGACCAGGATTTTTTCGGTCATGGTGTCTCTCCTCTTTGTCTCCCCTTCATTGAGATTGGATTGTACCACACTCTTCACACAAGCCAAATAAAAAGCCGCGCCCAACGGCGCGGCCTGGAGGTTAGCAGACAGGGGTCAAGGACTCCTGGCATAGGCGTAGCAGCCGCGCCAGCGAGAGGGGCGCATCATCATATCGCGCATCATAAAAGCCATAGCCAGAATCGGATTCATCTCCGTCTCTCGTGTCACACGTCGGCAAAGGGATTGGAATTAGCTACATTATACCCGGAATTCACCGGGTTGTAAAGGGTTTTGCCAAAATCTCAGGGCTTTTCAACGTTCTAGCGCGAGCAAGGTGACAGTCACCTTGTTCGGCATGACACGTTGACAAAAACGGTAAGAAATGGTTGTCAAGTGCCTTCCTCTCGCCAAAAGATCGGAGGTGACTGTCACCTGGGTTATAATTCTTTGAAAAGCCCTGCAAAATCTGTAGTGGTCAACAAAACTTCGCCGAGTTACCGGCTGCTATTATTGGCCGCCAATTGTCAAAGTAGCCGAAGTCCGGTATAGTATAAACTACTCGCCAGGCACAAATCAAGGAGAAAAATATGGACGAAAGAACACGCAAGCAAATTCAGTTCTCTGTGGTGTATCTGATCGTCGCCATGTTGGGAATGTGGCTGTTCCAGGAACTGATCTTTCGCCCTCTGCTCATCCGCCAGACCGAAGTTCCATATAGTCAGTTCCTCGATCAACTGGAAGCCGGCGAGGTCGAGACGGTAACATTAGGCGGTGAGCGCATCATCTACACCACGCGACAAGACACAGAGGGGGGCGGCCAACAAAGGCGGATATACAACGTGGTGGCCGTCGAAGACCCGGACCTGATCAAGCGACTGCTGGACGCGGGCGTGACGTTCGAGGCTCAAGCGCCAAACAGCGACCTCTTGACCACCGTCCTGGGCTGGATCATCCCCCTCTTGCCCTTCGCGTTGATCTGGTATTACGTCTACCGGCAGATGGGCCAGGCGGGGCGGGGGATCATGGCCATCGGCAAGAGCAAGGCCCGCGAGATCACCGGCGAAATGACAGGAGTCAAGTTCGACGACGTGGGCGGCGCGGACGAGGTCGAGGTCGAACTCAAGGAGATCATCGAATTCCTCAAGGACCCCCAACGCTTTACCCGCCTGGGGGCCAAGTTGCCCAAGGGCGTGTTGCTGGTGGGACCCCCGGGCACAGGCAAAACTTTGCTGGCCAAGGCCACGGCCGGCGAAGCCGGCGTGCCCTTTTTCTCCATCAGCGGCTCCGACTTCGTCGAGATGTTCGTCGGCGTGGGGGCGGCACGGGTGCGCGACCTGTTCGAGCAGGCCAAAAGCAAAGCGCCCTGTATCGTCTTCATCGACGAGATTGACGCCATTGGCCGGGCACGGACGACGGTGGGGGCCGTCGGCGCCAACGACGAGCGCGAGCAAACGCTCAACCAATTGCTCACCGAAATGGACGGCTTTGAGCCCAACCAGGGAGTGATCATTATGGCCGCCACCAACCGCCCCGAGATCCTGGACAAGGCATTGCTGCGCCCCGGCCGCTTCGACCGTCAGATCCAGGTAGGGCTACCCACCGAGGAAGGGCGGCGACAGATCCTCAAGATTCACACACGAAACGTCAAGCTGGGACCAGACGTGGACCTCGACCGGCTGGCGCAGATCACGCCCGGCTTCTCCGGCGCCGACCTGGCCAACGTCGTCAACGAAGCCGCCCTGTTAGCCGTGCGGCGCAACAGCGATTCGGTCTCGATGGCAGATTTCGACCTGGCCATCGAGCGGGTCGTCGCCGGCCTGCAACGCAAGATGCCCCTCAAGGACGAGGTGAAACGCAGAGTAGCCTACCACGAGGGGGGCCATGCCCTGGTGGCCCAATTACTACCCCACACCGACCCGGTACACAAAGTGAGCATCATCCCCACCGCCAAAGGCGCGCTGGGCTACACGATGCAGATGCCGGAGGAAGACCAATATCTACTGAGCAAGGAAGAGCTGGAAGAACGAATGGCCGTGATGCTGGGCGGTCGAGCCGCCGAATTGCTCATCTTTGGCGAACCGTCCACCGGCGCAGCGAACGATCTGGAACGGGCCACCGAGTTGGCGCGGCGAATGGTCACCGAGTTTGGGATGACAAAGGCTCTGGGACCGGTGCGCTACGCCGCCAGCGCCGGGATGGAATACCTGCAAACGCAGATAGGACTACGGCAAGAGATCAGCCCAGAAACAGCGGCCATCATCGACCAGGAAACCCGCCGTCTGGTGGAAGAAGCCCAGAAGCGAGCGACGGACCTGCTGCGCGAGAACGAGGCGGCCTTGCACCAGGTGGCACAGGCATTGCAAGAACGCGAAGTCATCGGCGGCGACGAGATCGCGCGCATCGCAGCAGCACACGGCGCACAGTAATCTCCACCCATTACTACAACCTCAGTTACAGGGTCCGTAAGCTCACGCCGAAGCCTATCGAAAGGTGTGAATATTGCAGAGCCGTCATCCTTCGACAGGCTCAGGATGACGGCCAAACTTGCACAAAGTTACCCACCATCAGCGAAGTGAGGTTGTAGCACTACCCGCCCACGGAGCAAACCGCATGACCGTTGACATCACCTCGCTCCTCCGCCCCGACGTGGCGACGATGGAGCCTTACACCCCCATCCTCCCCTTCGACGTGTTGAGCGCGCAACTGGGCCGCGCGCCGGAGGAGATCATCAAGCTCGACGCCAACGAGAACCCCTACGGCCCGTCGCCCCGGGTGCGTGACGCGCTGGCGAGTATGCCCTACCCCCACGTCTACCCCGACCCGGAATCGCGCCACCTGCGCCGCGCTCTGGCCGATTACACCGGCATGCCGATGGACTACCTGCTGGTCGGCCACGGCGCCGACGAACTGATTGACCTGGTGATGCGCCTGTTCATCGAGCCGGGGGACGCGGTGGTCAATTGCCCGCCCACTTTCGGCATGTATCGCTTCGACGCCGCCGTGAACGGCGCGCGGGTTTTGTCCGTCCGCCGCCGCGCCGACTTCGGCCTGGACGTGGAGGCAGTCGTCGCCGCCGCCGCCGACGAACCGCGCGTCAAGTTGCTCTTCGTCACCTCGCCCAACAACCCCGACGGCGGTCTCCTGCCCAACGACGACCTCCGTCGCCTGCTCGAACTACCGCTGGTCGTCGTGCTGGACGAGGCTTACGTGGAATTCGCCGGGCTGGAACAGAGTCGCATCGGGTGGGTTCGGGAACACGACAACCTCATCGTGCTGCGGACGTTCAGCAAATGGGCCGGGCTGGCCGGGCTGCGACTGGGCTACGGGGCCTTCCCCCAGCCGATCATCGAGCACCTGTGGAAAATCAAGCAGCCGTACAACGTGAGCGTGGCCGCCCAGGTCGCCGGGCTGGCCTCGCTGGCCGACCGGGAGTATTTGGGGGCCAACGTGACCCGCATCGTCGCCGAGCGGGAGCGGCTGGCCGAGGCGTTGAGCGAGTTCCCATACCTGCGTCCCTATCCCAGTTATGCCAACTTCATCCTGTGCCGGGTGATGGGCCGTGACGCCCGCGCGCTCAAAGAGGCGCTGGCCGCACGCGGCGTTCTGATCCGCCACTACAATTCCCCCGGCCTGGCCGACCACGTTCGCTTCAGCGTCGGCACGCCGGAGCAGACGGAGCGGTTGTTGGCCGAATTGAGAAGATTGGAGGCGGAAGGTTAGAGACTGGAGATTTGTGCTCGCGATGGGTCTACGACCCGTCGCATCGCCGGTCATAGACCGGCTTGGAGCGTGGAAAGTTGGAGACTGGAGATTAAAGAATGGAAGCGCGAACGGCGACGGTTCGTCGAGAGACGGGCGAGACGAAAGTTGAGATCACCCTGAATCTGGACGGGCGGGGACGGGCTGAAGTCAGCACCGGGGTCGGCTTTTTGGACCATATGCTGGACGCGCTGGCCCGTCACGCCCGCTTCGACCTGAGCGTCCAGGCCACCGGCGACCTGCACGTGGACGAGCACCACACGGTGGAGGACGTGGGCATCACCCTGGGGCAGGCGTTGGGCGAGGCCCTGGGCGACCGGGCAGGCATCACCCGCATGGGCCACGCCGTCGTGCCGATGGACGAGGCGCTGGCGCTGGTGGCGGTGGACATCGGTGGGCGGGGCTATTTCGTTTTCGACGGGCACTTCGACACGCCGCGCATCGGGGAAATGAGCACCAGCCTGGTGCCCCATTTCCTCGAGTCGCTGGCGACGGAGGCGCGGATGAACCTGCACGCCCGACTGCTAGCCCCGCACCCACCATCTGTCCACCCGCCATCTGTCCTGGCAGGTGCGGGGCAGGCCCCGCACCCACCATCTGTCCACCTGATGCAGGGTGCGGGGCAGGCCCCGCGCGACGACCACCACCGGGCCGAGGCCCTGTTCAAAGCCCTGGCCCGCGCCCTGCACCAGGCCACCCGGCTCGATCCAACCCTGGGCGGCGACGTGCCCAGCACCAAAGGCACGATTGCGACGTGATCACATCCCCTGCCACCAGTCCTTGCGCGTGCGCGGGTCCATAAAGCGCCCGGTATCCCGGATGGCAACCTGAACCTCGTCCCCGCGGGCACGCCCGAAGGCCTGACCAGCGCGCAGGGCCGGGAGCTGACCGCGCCCGGCGGCGTTCATCCGCTCGTAGAGAGCCAGCAGGCTGGGCTCGACGCAGATTCCCTCGACGTGAAGGGTGTAGCCGTTCACCACGCTGTCTTCGCCGGTGTACTTGAGGGTGATACGGTTCCTGTCGGCGTACAGCACCAGGACCGCGTAGCCCTGCCCTATGCCGTAGCCCGCATCCGGAACGTGGACGGTTTCGCCCGGCCTGGCGGCGAGGCCGGCCAGCGTCACCTTGAAATCCGTGATGGGAGCGCCCCGCGAATTGCTGCCCCAATCCCAATGGTTGACGCGATACACGTTGCGGAAGAGGGGGGAGCGTTTGTCGGCGAAGAGACCCGCCAACTGGGGGGCGCGACTATCGGTGGGGCCGGCCATGTCTATGAGACCCCGCGTGGCCGTGGTGCGATTGTAGCCGCGCAGTGCCAGGTTGAGGTCCCCGTGGCGGGCGGCCGGGCGGTCGGTGGGCGGGCCAACAATCGGCAGAGTCCCATACTGCTCCCCGGGGATGGGGGCGCAGGGATCAACGCCCGGCGACGGGGTTGGAGGCGCCGGCGAAGGAGTCGGCGGCGGTGAGACGGGTGAGGGGGTCGGCGCGGCCGGTGCCGGACTCTCGCCGGCCAGCGGCGGGATCACCAGAACCTGCCCCACCCAAAGTTGACGGGGCTCGGTGATGTTGTTGGCCTGCTGGATGAGGGGATACTTGCGCGCGTCGCCATACACCTGCCGGGCGATTTTGCTCAGGGTATCGCCCGGCTGGACGGTGTAGGTGGTCGGGGCGTCGCCGGTTGGTTCGTCGCCCGGCGGCTCACCGCCAACCTCACTCCCGGCGTAAGCGGTGATGAGTTCGGACAGGATCTGCTCCAGCGTTTTGCCCTCGCGTTGGGCCCGCCGGAGGGCGGCCTGGTGGGTGGACTCGTCCAGGTTGATTCTGAAATTACGGATAGCCATATATTCCTCCTTGTGTGTAACGGGCTGTAGCCCACACGCCTGGCCAGAGGCTACGAAAACCGGAGTGCAGCCTTCAGGCTGCTCGTGTCAGAACTCATCGCCCTCCAGGAAGTCAACGACCGGGTAACGCTGCCAACAATCGGCCAGCCACTCCTCGCCTTTCGTTCTCAGGTAATAGCGATAGCTCGAAAACCCCCAATCAGCGGGATGCCTCACATACCCGTGCTTAACCGGGTTGTGGTGAATGTAATTGAAGCGTGTCCACAGGCCTGCTTCGGTGCGAATACAAGTGTCCCAATAATTATACCACACCTGCCGCCCCTTCATGTCATCGAGCAGATTCAGCTCATATGAGGTGCGACCATTTAAGCGACCAATGAACTTGCCGATGTCCCGCCCCAGGCGTGACTTGAGCAACAAGTGATAATGGTTGGGCAAAACCACCCAGGCACGAAGGGTAATGCCAAACTCCTCAACCAACCCCCAAAGAACCTCTGTCCATCGGCGCAGACAATCATCGGTGCTCAGGTAACGCATCCGGTTCACGGTGGACGCGGTGATGATGTACCAGGCATCGTCAGCGTAAATATGCGGCGGACGGTGGGGGGAAACGCTTCTGTCCATTGGTTCACCGAACGAGGGGTTGGCGGGCTGAAGCCCACACTCCGGTTCGCACACAATTTTCGCTCGTCAGGGGT
>JAJRXB010000155.1 GCA_024276515.1 Chloroflexota bacterium | reverse complement strand
TTACGCACTTGACACTTGAGACTTCGGAAGTCCGCCAAAGCACTTTTGCCGACAGAGTTGCTGCGCACCGCAAGGCAATCCTGCCGGGTGAAACCCCCTTCGCAGACTTCCGAAGTCTGGTGAATTGATCACTGCGTAAGTCCTGTCAACCACTCATTACACAATGCGCAGCACGCGATAATAGGAAACTTGCTATGAATAAAAAGAACCACAGATCTCGCTGGTTGTTTATTG
Source organism: Chloroflexota bacterium (assembly GCA_024276515.1). GTDB lineage: Bacteria > Chloroflexota > Anaerolineae > 4572-78 > NAK82 > JAJRXB01. The sequence goes on along the minus strand of JAJRXB010000155.1, from coordinate 11,387 downwards.
GCTTGACACTCCTGGCGATCCTGGCGACGACGCCTGCGCTGGCCCAAACCCCCACCGCCGACGAGATCAACGCCGTCGCCAAAAAGCTCAGTTGTCCTACCTGCACCGGCATCAACGTGGCCGACTGCCCCACCGAGACCTGTGCTCAGTGGCGCGCTAAAATCGGCGAGTTGCTGGCCGAAGGCAAGAGCGAACAAGAGATTCTGGACTACTTCGCCGCCCGCTATGGTGATCACGTGCTACAAGTGCCGCCCAAACGCGGCTTCTTTGTGTGGGTGTGGACCCTGCCGGTGGCGGCTGTCGTCGCCGGCTTGGTCTGGCTGGCCTACCTGCTGCGTGCCTGGTCCAGGCGGCGCACTGCCGTGCCGGTCGCCGCTGCGACCGGGGTCGTGGGGGATGCAGACCTGGAAGACGAATACCTCCGGCGTGTGCAGCAGGATTTGGAAAGGCTATCGTCGGCGGATTGAGGGGGGCTCGTCCCCTGCTCGATCCGCTGATCTCTTTCGGAGGAATCTGTTTATGAGCGACGTAACCTCTGCCCTCGATGCGGCGGAACAAACCCAGGCAGAAGCCACCCCACCTCGCCGCCGGACGGTCTGGCTGGTGGTCGTGGTGGGGCTGATCCTCGCTTTTATGGCTGTGTTGGCTTTTGGGTTGCGCCCCAAAACCTCAACCGTGTTGCAAGGCGAGCCGGCCCCTAATTTTGAGCTGATAGCCTTCAATGGCGAGTTCGATGGTCAGCGATTTTCGCTGGAGGATATGCGCGGCCAGGTGGTTGTCCTCAACTTCTGGGCCTCGTGGTGTGTGGAGTGTGAGAAAGAAGCGGCCTTGCTGGAGCAGGCCTGGCGCGACTATCGAGACCAGGGCGTCTGGTTCATCGGCGTGGACTACCTGGACATCGACAGCGAGGGATTGGCCTACCTGGAGCGATTCGACATCACCTATCCCAACGGTCCCGACACCGGTTCCCGAATATTTCAGGATTACCGATGCACCGGCGTGCCCGAAACCTTCTTCATAGATAAGGATGGCATCATCCAGCACGTCCAGATTGGCCCGCTCACTCAATCCCAACTCTACGGGCTGCTCGATCGTTTGCTGGCCGACGGAGGTTCGTAACGTGACCATCATTCCCATCATTCTCATCGTCTTGCTGATTATTGGCACCTTTGCCTTCGTCTTCAGTCCCTTGCTTCAGGAACGAGGGGTGCGCCGGGCGTTGTCCTTTAAGGGGCAGACCTCGCTCACCGTTGATGAACTCATCGCCCGCCGGGACGCGATTTACGCCGCCCTGAAAGACGCCGAGTTCGACCGGGAGACGGGCAAATTCGGCGACGAAGACTACCAAATGGTCCGTGCTCATTATATGGCCGAGGCTGCCCAGATTTTGCGTCAACTTGATCGCCTGACGCCGGAGGCCGAAGCCGCCCTCGACGCGGAGATCGAGGACGCCGTCGCCCAACTGCGCTCCGATGGCAAGGAACTCCCTCCAGAGTTGGTGGAGGCCGTGGAGGCCGAGATCGACTCCCTCGTCCGGCACGCGACAGCGTCGGGCAAGCATACGTTGGCCTGTCCCGATTGCGGACATGCCTACCAGCCCGGCGATGCGTTTTGCGCCGCCTGCGGCGCTTCCCTGGCCGATACCTGCCCCGGGTGCGGCGCGCCCCATCAACCCGACGACGCCTTTTGCGCCCGCTGCGGCACGCCGCTGGCCGAGGGGCAGGAAGCCAGAAATTCATAGACAGTACTTACGCAGTTGAATGCTCGGAGGGGGTTTGTAACCCCCGGTTGGAGTGCAAAACGCCTCTTGGGGAACTAAAACGCAGGTTACAAACCTGCTTCGAGCGTAACTGCGTAAGTGCTATCATAGAATCAGGGTTTGGAAGTTAGTAACTTGCCAACCCATCGACTTGAGGATAATCAATTGCCTGCATTCAAATCAAATCTACGCTTTCACAAAATATTCTCCCAGGAGAAGATGGGGCTGATCCTGGCGCTGGGAACAGCCCTTTTGCTCACCGTCATAGCCATCACTGCTGTCCAGGCGGCCCCGCCGGGCCAGTCGCCCACCCCTGCGTCGCCCGAAGGGCCGACTCAGACGCCGTCGGCGATGCGCGGCGAGAGATTATGGACCGAAAACTGCGCCACCTGCCACGGCATCTCCGGGCGCGGCGACGGCCCCGCCGTTCAATCGATGCAAATGACCGACAATCCACCCCCCGACTTCACCGACCAAGTCGCGGCCCGCCAGCGCACCCTGGCCGACATGTTTGCCGTTACCAAAGAAGGGCGAATGGATCGTTTGATGCCCGCCTGGGGCGGCGAACTCAGCGACGATCAAATTTGGGACGTGGTGGTCTATGCCCAAACCTTTGCCACCTCGCCCGAGGCGGTAGCGGCCGGGGAGGCCATTTATCAGGCGAATTGCCTGAGATGTCACGCTGCCGACGGGACCGGGGCCATCCCCGGCACGCCCGATTTCACCGACGCGGCGGCGATGGCCGTCAACTCGCCGCAGTTCCTCTTCGATACCGTCAGTGGAGGCCGGGATGCGATGCCATCCTTTGCCGACCGCCTATCGGAAGAGGAGCGCTGGCAGGTGGTGGACTACGTGCGCACCTTCAGCTACCAACCCATCACCTTCGAGGGTGTCATCCTGGGACAGGTGCAAAACGCCACCACCGGCCAACCGGTTGGCGACGTGGAGGTGAGATTGCGGCGCTGGCAGGGAGACACCGAACTCGCGCCCCTCACCGTCCAAACCGACGCTGACGGCAACTTCCGCTTTGAAGGTCTCGATACGCAGGGTCACGCTTTTTACCGGCCCGAGGTCGTCTACGGGGGCGTCTCCTTCCCCGGCGACTTCGTCAATTTCGAGCCGGACGTCACCGAGTTGTCGCTGTCTCTCAATGTTTACGAAACCACCACCAGCGACGAGGACATCACCGTCGAGCGATTCCACTTCATCGTCCTGGGCGACCAGCCCGGCTTTTTCTCCATCCTCGAACTCTACCAATTTAGCAACCAGGGCGACCGGGCTTACGTGGGGACGGTGAACGAAGAGGGTCTGCGCGAAACGGTGCGCATAGCGCTGCCGAGCGGGGCGCAAAACCTGTTTTTGCAGGGGGGCACCCTGGGCGTAGACTTTTTGGAGACCGAAGATGGGTTGGTGGCAACGTCCCCGGTCGTCCCCGGCAAAGAAACCCTTGAGGCGGCGTTTTTCTACGCCGTCCCCTACAGCGGCAAAACCCTTAGCCTGGATCGTCCCTTGTACTACGACACGGCCCTCGTCAACGGGCTTTTGCTGGACCTGGGAGCCAAATTAGAAAGCGACGTGCTGGCCTTCGACGGCGAGCGTTCGGCGCAGGGCCAAACCTATCTACAGTACACCGGACAAAATTTGAAAGCGGGCGAAACGCTTTCCATTCGCCTGAACGACCTGGATAAGATTGAATTCGCCAGCTCCTCGGGTTCGTCCGGCGATTCGGCAGTGTTGCCCTCGGCAGGACTCAAGCAAACGACCTTGTTGTGGATAGTTTTGGGGTTAGGGGCGATAGCTACGGCCTTTGGCCTGGCCTACCCGTCGCTGCGCTCCCGGCTCAGAGGAGAAACCCTCGTCGGCGAGAGTGACCTGACGCAGGAACGCCAGCGGTTGCTGCTGACCCTGGCTCGTCTTGACCAGGCCTACGAAGCGGGCGACCTGAACGAAACCGTCTACCGCCGCGCCCGCGCCCGCCGCAAAGCGGAGTTGAGAGAGATAATGCGGCAGATGCAGGGGGAGTAGGTTGCAAGAAGTGGTTGGAAGCGCATTGAACCAGATAGAGATTCGTCGATTAGTTAAAGCTTTTGGCAACCGGGCCGTCCTCAAGGGCGTGGACCTGACCGTGGCCGAGGGAGAGTTTCTCACCCTGGTTGGACCCAACGGCGCCGGCAAAACCACGCTGATGAACGTGATCTCGACCCTCACCAAGCCGACGGGGGGGCTGGTGCGCGTGGCCGGCTACGACCTGGCCGACGGCGCCGTGGCAGTGCGACGGCAGATCGGGCTGGTCTCGCACAAGACGTTGCTCTACGACGATTTGAGTGCCGAGCAAAATTTGCGCTTTTACGCCCGCATGTACGACGTGCCCAACGTAGAGGCACGCATCGAAACGGTGCTGCGGCGAGTGGGCCTGTGGGGGCGTCAACGCGATCCGGTGCGGACGTACTCGCGGGGTATGCAACAACGGCTGGCCATCGCCCGCGCTATGCTCCACGACCCGCCCATCCTGCTCCTCGACGAGCCGGACACCGGCCTGGACCAGCACGCCGCCGCCATGCTGACCGACCTGCTGCACGAAGTCGGGGCCACGCGGCGCACCGTGCTGATGACCACACACAACCTGGATCGCGGCCTGGAGTTGGGCGACCGGGTGGCCATCCTGGCCGGCGGCCGCATCGCCTACCAGGCGGCCAAGTCCGAGTTGGACGCAGAGCAGTTTCGAGAGGTGTATTACCAATACGTGAAGCAGAGAGTGTAGAATTATCCATACCACACAACACGCAATGCCACTCATTATGCCCTATCTTCGCAAAGTCTTCGCCATTGTAGCCAAAGATGTGGTCGCCGAACTGCGCACTCGGGAGATGCTCAGTTCGATGTTTGTTTTTTCGCTGCTGGTCATCCTGATCTTCAACTTCGCCTTCGACCTGCGCGCCGAGAATCAAAAGACGCTGGCGCCGGGAGTTTTATGGGTGGCTATTGCTTTTGCCGGAATGCTTGGCCTGTCGCGCTCGTTCATCATGGAAAAGGATCGTGGCTCGATAGAAGGTTTGCTGTTGACGCCGGTGGACCGGAGTGCCATTTACCTGGGCAAAATGCTGGGCAACGTCCTCTTCATCTCCGTGGTCGAAATCGTCATCCTGCCCATCTTCGTGGTCCTCTTCAACCTGTCGGCGAGGGACCTGCCGCTGCTGGTGGGGGTGATGATTCTGGGGACCATTGGCTTTGCCGGTGTAGGCACGCTCTTCTCGGCGATGGTGATTCACACCCGGGCGCGGGAGGTGTTGCTGCCCATCCTCCTCTTCCCGGTGGTCATCCCGGTGATGCTCTCGGCTGTCAAGCTGACGGCGGCCATTCTGGACCGGCTGCCCTTTGCCGACGTGCAAAATTGGTTTAGCCTGCTCGTCGCCTTCGACGCTATTTTTATGGCCTTGTCATTCATTCTGTTCGATTACGTGATGGAGGAATAAGCATGAGTCAAAGTGATCGCTGGACGGGCGTTTTGCTCGCCGTCTCCGGTCTGCTGATGATGGTGGCAATCGTCCTGGTCTTCGGCGTGTCGCCCGACCCCGTCAACCTGCAAACGCCGGTAGAGCGGTTTTCGCAACGCATCTTTTACTTTCACGTCCCTGCCTGGTGGGCGGGCTTTCTGGCCTTCCTGGTGGCAGCCGGCGCGGGAGTGCTGTATCTGATCAACGGCCACGAGCGTTGGGACGTGATCGGGCTGTCGTCGGTGGAAATTGGCATCACCTTCACCACGATGGGCCTGATCACCGGCTCCATCTGGGCCAAATCGACCTGGAACACGTGGTGGACGTGGGATCCCCGATTGACCACCGCCGCCATCGGCTGGCTGATGTACGTGGGCTATTTGATGTTGCGTGGAGCCATTGACAATCCAGAGCGACGAGCACGCTTTGCCGCCGTGTTTGCCCTCATCGCTTTTCTGTCGGTGCCCCTCAACTTTATGGCCATCCGTTGGTGGCGGACGATCCATCCGGTCGTCATCGGCTCCGGCTCGGCCGACGCGCAGGGGGGCTTTGCTCTGGGTCCCACCATCCGTATGATCTTCTTCTTTTGCCTGTTCACCTTCACCGTGCTCTACTTCGCCTTGATGTCGTTGCGGCTCCGCACCGAATGGCTGGCGCGGCGGGTGGAACATCTCAAACAGCAACTTATCTTCCGATAGGGGGACGTGAAAATGACCTTTATGATAGCGGCCTACGCCGTGTTCTGGATTTTGACTTTTGTCTTCGTCTTCAGCATTTTCAATCGCCAGCGCAACCTGCGGCGCGACCTGGAACTGATGGAACAATTGCTAGAGAGTCAGGAACAGCAGGATCGAGGGAGAAGCGAATAGTGAGAGCTTACGTTTTCGGTCATGCCTTGCTCTTTGTGGCAGGGTTTACCCTCGTCTTCGTTCTGTTGTTCGGAATCCCGACGACGGTGTTGGGAAGTTTGTTGAATGACTACGCCGACTGGGTGGCTCGCATTGGGGGCGTGTTGCTCATTGCGCTGGGGTTGCACATGGCCGGCTTTTTTAAGGCGCTGGTTCGGCTGAGCAGCCTTGCCGGCGAAGGGTTGAAGCCGCTAAATGACGTGGCAACCAAAATCGATTACACCCTCGATTCAATCATCCTGCCCGAGCGCCGCTTGCAGGCCCAACAAGATCATTCGCCCGGCTACGTCCGGTCGGTCGTGGTGGGGATCACCTTTGCCGCCGGCTGGACGCCATGCGTGGGGCCGCTGTTGGGATTGGTCCTGTCGCTGGCCTACACCGACCCGGGGCGGGCCGTCCCCCTGCTGTTCGTCTACTCGATGGGACTGGCCGTGCCCTTTTTGCTCACGGCAGCTTTGCTCAGCACGGCCATCAACTTTTTGAAGCGCATCAACCGCTACCTGGGAGTCATCGAACTGATCAGCGGTCTGCTGCTGGTCGTCGTCGGCGTCTTCCTGGTCAGCGGCATCTTCTCTCGGCTCAACATACTCTTCAGCGCCACCCCCGAATGGCTGACCAACATCGAGAGCGGATTCGCCGTCGGAGCGGCGGTCTCGGTCCCGCTGGCCTTCCTGGCCGGTTTGCTCTCATTCCTTTCCCCCTGCGTGTTGCCTTTGGTTCCGATTTACCTGGGCTATCTGACCGGGACGGTGGTAGGTAGTCAGGAGCAACCGACGGCAGTTGGCACTCAGAGCATGTCTGAAAAATACTCGTAGTGACGACTTCAGTCGTTAGTTTTAGGTATTATTGGGTCCGCTCATATTGGCATAGTGTGCGCTAAGGCCCGGCAGTAGGGGCGAGGCATTCCAGAGGAGCCACCGTCGGGCAAATGGCTGCGGTCAGTCACGGGGATTGATCTCCCGGGACACAATGTCGGGAATGCCTCGCCCCTACCCAGCACTGTACTCCAATATGAGCGATTGGGTCAAACAACGACTAACACTTGCACCGTACTGCGGCGCAGTGCAGGTGAGTCGCTACTACGGACGCCTAATCCCGAATTTCCAGACACGCTCTCAGTAGACGACAAATCGTTCGCGCACTAGGCGATTAGGGGGATTGCGCCAGGGCCGACAATTGTGTTATACTGGGTGCAAGGGAGCCTCACTCTATTCTCGCCGGTTTCGCCGCTATCAATTGAGTAACGGCAGGGGGAAACACGTGACGGGGTTGGGCGGCGGAAGTGTCCGAAGCTGTCTTTTATTTTTGGCCCTGATGCTGGCGGCCATAGTGATGAGTTGTGTCACAGTGGCCTGGGTTACGTTCGTCGGGCTTGGGGCACAAACCCTTGTCATCGACGACCAATCGGACAACCCCTCGGCCTTCAGCGACTACTCCCAGAGCGATGATCGTCTTGCTTCCGGCTTCACCCTCACCGATCTCAACGGCAACCAGGTTTCCCTCAGCCGTTTTCGCGGTCGCCCTGTGGTCATCAACTTTTGGGCCACCTGGTGCCCGCCGTGCCAGGCCGAGATACCTCACCTGATTGCGGCCTACGAACAGGAGCACGGCGAGGTCGTGTTTTTGGCCATCTCTGTTGAGGAGTCGGCCAGCACGGTTCGTCGCTTTGCCAAAAAAAACGACATGCCCTTCATCATCCTGTTGGACACGGACGGAGAGGTGGCATCCGATTACGGAGTGAGGGGTATTCCTGCCACCTTCTTTGTCAATTCCGAGGGCGAGATCGTGGTGCGTTACGTGGGACAGATGTCGCCCCGTGTGATTGAAGAAGGACTGAGAAGAATCAGATAGTTTGCCCGTGGCAGGGTGGGGGATGAAGACCGTTCGATTGTATATCAAAAAAGATTGCCACTTGTGCGAAGATGCTGAGATGATCCTCGATGCGGTGGCAACGCGCGTGCCATTCGCAGTGCAGGTTGTGGACGTTGAACGAGACCCGGTCTTGCTCAAGCTGTTCGGCGGGCACGTCCCGGTGGTGGACTTTGGAAACGGCACGCGCTTGTACTGGCCGTTCATGCCCGACGACGTGTTGGAGGCATTGGACGGCACGGCTGGGGTGGTCGGTGGAGCGGCCCCGGGCCAGGCGATCAAAGGTCCTGTCGTCGGCGGGCGCACCCGCGACGTGGTGATCCTGGTAGATAAGCTGCTCTATCACCTGGCCAAACATTGGGTTTTGTTCGTGGGATTCTTCATAGGACTTTACGCCGGTTTACCCTTTTTGGCCCCGATTCTGATGGCCAATGGTTACGCCGCACCGGCCAATCTCATCTATTCGGCCTATCAATTTGCTTGCCACCAACTGCCCTCGCGCTCCTATTTTATCTTTGGACAGCAGGTGGCCTATTGCCATCGCGACGCAGCGATCTACGTCACCCTCTTTGTGGCCACCATCCTCTTCGCCTTCGTCCGTCATCGGATCAAGCCCTTGCCCTGGCAGGGATACGTGGCCTTCATCGCTCCTATGGCGGTTGACGGCGTTACCCAGCTCTTTGGTCTGCGCACGAGCAACTGGCAATTGCGCACCATCACCGGCGTGCTCTTTGGCCTGGGCTCGGCGTGGCTGGCCCTCCCCTACCTGGAGGAAGCTTTTCAGGATGTCCGGCAGTCGGTGAACGACAAATTGCACCTGGAATAGGCTATCTGCTGGCAAAAACAAACACGAACGCTCACATTGGCATAGTGTGCGCTAAGGCCCGGCAGCAGTAGGGGCGAGGCATTCCAGAGGAGCCACCGTCGGGCAAATGGCTGCGGTCAATCACGAGGATTGGTCTCCCGGCACACAATGGCGGGAATGCCTCGCCCCTACCCGGCACTGTATTCCAATATGAGCGAACACGAAAATGGACAAAGCCCCTGTCTCTTGCGACAGGGGCTTTGTCGTGATTTTGAGCTTATTCTGCCTGCGAGGTAACTACTAACTACTCAGCCACCCTTGCGAAGGTTGCGAATAGCCTTGATAATAGATGAAGCAACCCCCAATGGGAAAAGACGTTTTCGGCCTGAAATCCGTCACGAAACCTTCGCAAGGGTTCCGCTACCTGAGAGCGTGTTTCAAAAGTGCTCGTAGTAACGACTTCAGTCGTTGATTGCTTTTACTTGCATTACGAAGCCTAAAACGACTGAAGTCGTCACTACCAATGCGTAGATTGCGACTTTCAAAACGCGCTCTGAGTAGTCACAAAAGATGAAGAGAAAAATCCCCTAATCTCCCAATCCCGGCCAGAGAACAGGCTTAATCAGACAGGTCTGGGTAGTAATCCTGCGAGATGCTCAACGGGAGACTGCCGAAGTCTGAATGGTAACGGTTTCCCCATCCATCGTCGTCAGGCGTAGACGCCGCGATATGCGGGGGGCAACATAGCAGCGATGGTCTTCATCACGTGCGTGGTCAGGCTGGTCAACGTCTCGTAGCTGGGTGGGCCGGGCGGCGCCAGCGCGGCCACGTCGATGGGCTCGCCAACGCTCAGGTGGATGCGCGCGTGGCGGGGAGCAAACGCGCCGTGGGCAAAGAACGTTTCGCTTCCGCTGATGGCGGCCGGCACAATTGACACCCGGTGGCGCAGTGCCAGCCGCACCGCCCCTGTCTTGGCCGGTCGGAGCGCCGCCGTCCGGCGGCTGCGCGTCCCTTCGGGGAACATGGCCAACATCTGTCCCACGTTCAGCACGTTGGCCGCCTGCCGAAAGGCCCAGACATCGGCCTCGCCCCGGTGCACCGGGAAGGTGCCGAACTTCCGGTAGACCCAACCCACCACCGGCGTCTTGAAGAGCTCGGCCTTGCCCATAAAGTATGGGTGACGGGGGAGTTCCAGGCCCAACACAAAGACGTCGGCCATTGTGATGTGATTGGAAGCCAAGATCACCGGCCCGCTGGGGATGTTTTCTGTGCCTTCCACCTGCACGTCGGCGAAGGTGTGGAACCACAGTGACACCAGCGGGCGAGCGACTTTCAGCACCCGGGTTTCGTGCGTGTACCACTGTTTGCGGTCACGTGGATCGGCTGTCCCGTGCAACGAGGTGGGGAGAACCTCGTTGAGTAATCGTGAAAAGAGTAGTCGTGAAAGCATGTTTACCTCGGCAATTTGTGTCGTGGGACGGTCGTCCACGCGGTGTGCAGTACGCACTTCCATACATTACGCTAAAACCCCATCGGAGTCAAATAGTTACGAATCAGGTGACAGGCACTTACCAAAGTGCCTGTCACCTGTGTCTGGGTAGTTACGGGAATCCTGGCGTCCTTTGCGACCTGGCGGTGAGAAAGCCTCGGGTTTGCCCAACGACGGCCGGACCACTAGCTTTGATGGAATCCTCGAGCGCGCCGCACGCCCTGCACTACCAGCGTTCCAACCAGCAGGCTCGACAGAGTCAGTGACAGCATTGTCCCGGCCGAGGAGACGCCTCCCGTTTCCGGCAGCATTGAGCCCAGCGACTCGCCGGTGCACTCGTTCACGCAGATGCCAACCCAGTAGTATTGATTGACCAGCGCGCCATTGCCGGGCGGCTGTTCGGCGCGGACGGCGTAGCGGCCCGTCTCGGATGTGTCGGGCACGGTGACGGTCGCGCTGAAGTTGCCGTCGGCGTCGGGCGTCACTTCGACGGCCGCCAGCGCGTTGGCGCCCGAAGTTGGATCGGGGACGATGAGCACGTTGACGGCCACGTCGGCGGTAGCGCCGGTGCCGGTCACGCTGATGGCGTCGCCGGGACTGACCAACGTTTTGTCAATGGTGATGCGAATGGTAAAATCGTCGGCGCCTTCCCCAAAGTTGGGGCCGGCCAGGGCGGATGGCACGACGATCAGCCACATCCCCAGTACCAGCACGGTGATCCAGTGTGCGCGATGGATGGTCATCATTTCGCCTCCTGTTTGAGTAAAAATGAGTTGGGGTGACAAGCCGGAGTGCAGAATTCATTCTGCCAACGGCCCGAAAAACGGAATAAATTCCGCACTCCAACTGAGATAAAACACCCCCTTACGATTTCACGTTGATTGTAGGGGAAAATAACGGCCAAGTCAATAGGCCGTTTACCTCACTAGGGCAATCGCATCTAAATTCGAGTTTGGCCCCAAACCGTCATTCTGCCCGCACCTGCGATGGGGCAGGTGAGCGACGAGGGGGGAATCGCCCCGGAATAGGGATTCCGGGGCTACGAGATGGGGCGATGAGCATC
>JAJRXB010000154.1 GCA_024276515.1 Chloroflexota bacterium | reverse complement strand
GTTCTAGCGCGAGCAAGGTGACAGTCACCTTGTTCGGCATGACACGTTGACAAAAACGGTAAGAAATGGTTGTCAAGTGCCTTCCTCTCGCCAAAAGATCGGAGGTGACTGTCACCTGGGTTAATTCTTTGAAAAGCCCTGAAACGAGACGTCACCCATAGCGCAACATACGAGAATTGTGGTAAAATATGGACAACGCGATGAGAAGGGGGTGCAACAATGGACAGCGAATTTGAAAACATCCACGAAGGCGAAGAAGAAGTAGAGGAGCGGGTAGGGAGCAGTGTGGGCGACGTGACTGCCAAAGTCCTCTCTATTCGCATGGGCGGCGCCCGCGACGTGAACGCGGAGTCGGTGACCATCACCCAGGGGGGCGCCCGCAATGTAAAGGGAAACACCGTTACCTTGCGCCAGGCCGGGGCACAATCCGTCACGGCCGATAGCCTGGTCGTTCGCCAGGGAGGGGTGTTAAAGGCGCAGGCGGGTCACCTGGAGATGGTGCAGGGGGGCATCGTCTTCGCCCAGACGCAGGCGGCCAGCCTGACCGCGTCGCAGACGGGCATCGTCCTCTCCAGGGGCGACGTGACCATGGACCAGGCAGCCGCCCGGGTGGTGCTGGCTGGAGGCAACGCAACGATGGATCAGGCGGGATCGGTGGTGATAGCCGCCCGCAACGTGAAAGCCGAGAACTGCGGCACCTTTCTGTTGCTCGCTGGCCGGGTGGAAGGGGACGTCAACGCGGCGTTTGGCCCCCGCGAGTCGGCCATTTTTGGCGCGGTGGCGGGGGCTGTGGCCGGGCTGGTGCTTTTGCTGAACCGGCTGAGGCGGCGTCGGCGGTAGCAAAGTGGAAATGCCTAGACAAAACACAAAGAAATGTGTATAATTGCCGGTGATGAATTGTTGCCTTTTTCTTCATCGGCAACTTGTTACAGGCGACCCCGGTGGTAGGGGTCGCATAAACTTTGTTTTTCCCACAATAAGGAGGCAAAGCGATGCTGGTTTACGAGCGGATGAGCAGACACCCGATGACTGTCAAGCCCGATGCGGCCGTAGATGCCACACTCAAGCGAATGAAGGAAGAAAAAGTCCGCCGGTTTCCCGTGATCGATGACCACGGCAATCTGGTGGGGATCGTTTCGGACAAGGACTTGCTTTACGCTGCGCCATCGCCGGCCACGTCCCTCTCCATTTACGAGTTGCATTACCTCTACTCGCGCATCACCGTTGACCAGGTGATGACCCGCGACGTGATCACCGTAGAGGAAGATGAGCCCATCGAGGAGGCGGCCCGCATTATGGTCGATAACAAGATCGGCGGGTTGCCGGTGATGCGCGAGGGCAAACTGGTGGGCATCATCACCGAAACCGACATCTTCAAGACGTTTATGGAGATGATGGGCGCTCGCGACCAGGGGGTGCGCCTTACGTTGCTTTGCCCGGAGCAGCGAGGTGAGCTGGCGGCTCTCACCGGGGCCGTGGCCGAGCTGGGGGGGAACATTATGAGCCTGGGCACATTTTGGGGCGAGGACGCCACCAATGCCATCATCACGATGAAAGTGGCGGGCGTGGACAGGGACGAGTTGCTGGAGAAGATAAAACCGCACGTTCTGGAAGTGATAGACGTGCGTGAGATTTGACGGCCAGATTCGGTTTCTTGGGACTATTTTGACAATGTCACATTACCGCCAAACCTGTCATTGCGAGGAGCGCAGCGACGACCTGTGCCCCGAACGGGGTACCTGTGCCCCGAACGGGGTACCTGTGCCCCGAATGGGGTACCTGTGCCCCGAACGGGGTACCTGTGCCCCGAACGGGGTACCTGTGCCCCGAATGGGGTACCTGTGCCCCGAACGGGGTAAGCAATCGCCACAATGCATCGTAGGAGATTGCTTCGCATCCTTCGGATGCTCGCAATGACAAATGTGACATCGTCAAGCTCGCAATGACAAATGTGACATCGTCAAGCTCGCAATGACAAATGTGACATTGTCAAGCTCGCAATGACAAATGTGACATTGTCAAGCTATTCACCTCAGCCCTGCAGAGGTTGCCGACAGATAGGAATGCCTCGCCCCAACTATTGGAGAGTGTGGGAATGAGCGAAGACGGGACACGCGCGCAATTGCTGAAAACGCTGACACAGCGGCTGGAGGAGATGGACCTGGCCACGTTGCAGCGACTGGACGAGCTCACGCAGACATCAGGGGTTGCAGAGGCCGGCGCTGGCGGCGCGAAAAGCCTCACTCGAAGGCAATTCATCGCCGGAGCTGTGCTGGGGGGAGGAGCGGGGCTGGCGCTGACCGCCGGCGGCAGCTTCGCCGCCTGGCAATTTGGACAGGCAGCCGGGGCGGTGGCCGGCCGCCTGGAACTGACGGCCGCCCAGGCGGAGATCCTGAAGCTGAAAGGGCTGCTTACGCTTTACGAAGCGTTGGAGCGAGTGGGCCTGGACGCCATCGCCGAACTGGGGATCGACACGATGGCTGCTCTGCTGGAAGGGGTGGAGGGCGGAACACGCTTGCTCAAGCGTGGCGTGGAGAGGGTGGAGGAGGCGCTGGACAGTTTCTCCGGTCTCTTCCCCACCATCCGCGACGGCATCGCCTGGGCCGAGAGCCTCGTCTCGTCCCTCAGCGACAAGCTGGCGCGGCTGGAGGAGACCATCGGCTCGGTGGTGGATCGCGCCAGCCCGCTGACCGACGCCCTGGGCGAGTTCTTCAACTTCCTGCTGGGCCTGCTACCGGACAGCATCGAGACGTCGGTGCGCGACACGCTGGCCCGAGTCGAGGCGGTCATCACCAGCATCCCCGAGGCGGTGGAAGGACTCAACACACGCCTGCTCACGCCGTTGCGCGAGAACTGGTTCGGCGACGAGGCAGCGCAGAAGCTGGAAACGACCTTGATTGAACCCATCACCACCGGCCTGCTCGACCCGCTGGAGGCGCACCTGGAAGCCCTGGCCGATCTATTCGACGAGTGGGAGGCCAACCTGGCCCAACCCATCCGTGAAGCCCTGGAAGAACGCCGGGCCATTCGAGAGCAGATCGCTCGCTACCGCGAGGAAAAAGGCATACCGCAGGGAACATAACGCGGCGCAACCGCACCCAAATCAATTGGGTGTGTTCAAAATCAGTTGGTGGCGTAGGGGCAGACCGATGTGTCTGCCCGTTACAGGGCGAACACGTAGGTTCGCTCCTACCTTCAGCCCATTTTGATTGAATGCACCCAAATCAATTGAGTCTGGCTAAAATCTGTGGAAGGTAGTAGCGACTTCAGTCGCCAGGAACGACTGAAGTCGTCACTACCCATAAATTTTAGTCACACCCAAATCAATTTCACCGCTCACGATTCGCCGGCTCCAGGATTTGCACCAGGCCGGTGCTGCCGTCCAGGAGCACCAGGTCGCCGTCGCGAAAGCGGCTGGTGGCCTCGGGGATGTTGGCCACGGCCGGCAGGCCGAATTCGCGGGCGATGATGGAGCCGTGCGACAAAAGGCCGCCCGTTTCCACAATCAGGCCCCGCGCCTGGGGGAAGATGGAGAACCACGCCGGGTCAGTAGAAGGGGTGACGAGGATCGCCCCTTTTTGCATGCGGGCCGAATCCTCTGGCCGGCGCAGCACGACGACACGCCCCTGCACCTGGCCGGGGCTGACAGGCAACCCCGATAGCACGGACGACAGCGCCATCCCTTCCAGGCCATGCCCTGGCACCAATCGTGCCACGTCCGATTCGCGCAGGATGTAAGGCATCTCGGTCGCGGCGTAGGTTTGATAAGTTTCACGGCGGGCCCGTGCCAGCGCCGACAGGGTGGGGCCCACTTCGCCTTCGGCCATCAGGGTTCGTTCCACCTCTTCCATTGTGAGCCAGAAGTAATCCCCCGGCTCGGTCAGCCAGCCACGCGCAACCCATCGCTCTGCCAGGTGCAGGTCCCACGTGCGGCAGTCGGTCATGGCCCGCCCATATAGAGTGCGCAGTTGATCACGCATCAGCGTCAGGCGACGCAACCACCTGACGGCCAGGTGGGCCAGCCAGCGACGCCAGGGCAGCCACCGTCCCAAACCCCTGCCGGAGCGCAGGCTGGCCCATGCCTGTCCTCGCCTCCCCCTGTGACCTTCGGGGGTCTCCCCGGGGGGATGCTGCCAGGCGGTCATCTCCGCCGGATCTGGCAACTCCTCGGCACTGGCCATTCGAGCCACCGTCGCCAGCAACGACGCCGGGTCTTCGTCGTGACGGGGCCAGCCGGGGTCGGCCTCAAAGAGCGCGTGCTGTCCGTAGCGGGCCAGGAATTCATCGAAGGCGGCCAAAAAGGGTGTGCCGGCCAACGCCTGCCGAAAGTCACCAAAGCTGCGAGTCTCCCCGGCATTCCGGGGAGGCCAGACTTCCGAAGTCTCCTCAACTTTCCGAGAAGATGTGAAGTCGTCGTGTAGGCTGGTCAGGTAGCGCCGGGTTTGTTCGTCGGCGCGGGCGATTCTTGCCAGTTCCAATAGCGCGCGTCCCTGCCGTTTGCCCCTTGTCTCCAAATCTGCGCGGGTCGCTTCTCTGATAACCCTCCCGGCGTCGTCGGTGAGAGGAGCCAGGGCCCAGGCGGCGATGGTGACGGCTGCCACGGTCGCCGCCGACAGCACGAAATTGGTCTCGGTCATCCGGCTGCTCAACTGGGTGCGGAGGTGAAAGCGATTCAGCAGGTCTGTGGAAGATGCGTTGGCCCAGTCGGTGGCGGCCAGGGAACGGCGCGCGTCGCGGCTGAGTTGCTCGAAGCGGCTCAGCCAGGCTCCGACTTGCAAACCGTGCAGCAGCAATCTGGCCACCGGACGGCGAGATTCCCACGCCTGTCGCCAGTCTACGGTGTAAGCCAGGGCCGACTCGCCCGGCGACTGGGTGTGACCGATGACCCCCAACAGCCCGGTCGAGTTCAGTCCGCTTTGCGCCAGCAGGCGGCGAGCAAGGGTCAGGTTGAGGTAAGGCCGTCCAAAGATAATTTTGAGATACGGCCCGGTGTTCTCCAGGTTGAATCCCAGACGTTTGAAAAAGGAGAGGGCGCGATCCTGGGTGCGTTCCATCAGCGAGGCGCACAGAGGGGAGGGCAGGTCGGGCAAGAACTCGCGATTATCGGCCCGGCTCCATTCCACGTCAACAGAGGTGGCAGCGCCGGGCAACGCGGTGATGGGGCGAGTCTGCAAAAAGAGAAATCCCTTGCTCCCCGCCAGGTTCTCCGTGGTGAGGGCCCATTCCACGTCCTGGGGAGCGGCCATCAGGGCCTCGATCTGTTCCAGGTATTGGGCCAGCGTTTGCAATTGCGACGCCGTCAGCGGACCGCCGGCTGTCCTTTGGGTACTGAGTGCCCTTTGGGTACTGAGTGCCCTTTGGGTACTGAGTGCCCTTTGGGTACCGGGTGTCCTTGGGGTACGGCGTGCCCTCTGGGGATGACCCTCTTCCGTGGCAGAAGCGTCCGGGGGCGTCCGGCCGGTGCTCGCAGAAGGAAGGGCGTCGCCTGGCGTCCGGTCGATCAGAGGATAATCGGGCGGGCGCTTGGCGAGTCGGTAGCGGTCGGGTGTTACCTGGCCGCTGACGACGGCGTTGCCCGGTCCGAAGGTGGCCTCGATGACCAGTTCGTCGCGAGCGCCTGAAAGGGGGTTGACGGTGAAGGCAACACCGGCAGCCACCGGTTGGATGAAGGGTTGAATGAGGACGGCCAGCCGGATGGATTGGATGGAGAGCCCGTACTGTTGGCGGTACTGTAGCGCCGGTTTGGAGAGGGCCGAGGCCCAGCATCGGCTGAGGCTGACAGGCACCATCTCGCGGGGGACTCCCAACTCGGAGAGGTGGATGCCGGAGAAGGCGTGATCGCGGGCATCTTCGTCTATGGCTGAGGAGCGGACGGCGAAGGACTCAACGTTGGGGAAGGTCTCGGCCAGCCGGGAGCGCAAGGCGGCCATCAGTTCGCGGGCCAGAGGGCTGATCTTGAGGGCATCGGCCAGCCAGCAGAGCGCGCCCTCGGTGACGGCCACGTCCGGGGAACCGGCCCAGAGGGGGATGAACTGGTGGTGTTTGAGTTGCGCCTCGAAGAAGGCGGTCGTCACCACCAACCCATCGGGCACGGGCAACCCGTGTCGGCGCAGCGTTGCCAGGTTAAGGGCCTTGCCCCCCACCAGGGGTAGGTCGTCCCCCTTTATTTCGTCGAGTGTCTTAAGCCACGGAGCGCTCATGCGTAACCAGTGCCGGATTCAAAGTTGGCCATGCTGGCCAGGGTGAGTAGCACAGCGGTGGCCGGCGTCAGGCCGGTGCATACGGCCCCCAAATAGTTGGGCGGATCCAAAATCAAGCCGGCGACGGGGCCCAGCAGGGTCAGCAACAGACCAAAGATCAAACTGCCATAATAGCCACCGATCTGGTGGTGGGCCAGTTGCCAGGCCAGTCTGAAGCCGGTGAATCCAAAGGTGATGAAAAAGAAGGCCATCGGCAACCACGCTATCTGCGTGAGGCTGAGGTTTTGCATCACACCCCTGGCGCGCATCAGAATCTCCGCGAATCGGAACAAAGAGGCCACGCCACCGCCGACGAAGAAGAGAGAGGTGCTGCTCCAGAACGCAACGACCGGCCAAAGGGTAACGGCGGCCGAGGTGCTGGTCGCCGCCGAAGATGGTTGGCGGGCCGACCGGTCGGCGTGGTTGGCCGTGGCGTCCGCCCGGGCCCCGCCGGACGGCAACGCAGCCAATCGTTCGCGGGCCAGGGTGTTGTTGGGGTTGAGGGTGAGAACGTTTTCCAGGCAGATGCGCTGGTCGTTGAGGTCCCTGGTCACGGTGCTGAGCCACAACCAGGCCAGCTCGTTGTGCTGATCAAGCTCAATGACGTCTAGCAGCAGGTGATAGGCTTGCCTCTGCTGGCCGGCCTGGGCGGCCGCTATTCCCTGGGCCAGCAATCGGTTGACTTCTGCTCGGATTGACAATTCTTGCCTTCCCCTGTGTCGACACTATACCACTGCGACAGGGGAGCGTCAAGAGGCCATTGGTCACATTGGGCGTTTAGGTAGTGGTAGAAAAGTAAGTGATATGTCATTGCGAGGGAGTGAAACGGACGAAGCAATCCCCGCATTGCAGGCCGGAGATTGCTCACCTGCGCTTGC
>JAJRXB010000153.1 GCA_024276515.1 Chloroflexota bacterium | reverse complement strand
GCTCTGTCTACCAGGGGAGGCGGGGATACCCCAACGATAACCAAGCGCCCGATGGGCGTCAATTAATTATGGATGACGCCCCCGACAAAAGTCGATCAGTTGGAAACATCACCGTAAGTGGTTGATTATTCTTGGGATGAGACGGTTTTTCACTTGCTTTTTCAATCATCTCTTGGTATATTTAAGTTGTTTATTGACAACATCTTAGAGGTTATATGAGGACCGTCCGAAATCCACGACAAACGCAGCTCTTCGACCCCTACGAGCCGATGCTGACCGAGCGTACCCGCCAGGCGCTGTTGGACGACTGGCCGGGTGTGTTCCGCCATGTCATTCTGGAGTTGATGCCGGTAGAAGTGCTCGGCGGTGCCTTTGATCCAGCCATCGGTCGGCCCACCAAGGAGCTGTATTCCATGGCCGGCCTGCTGGTGGTCAAGGCCTTCATGGACTGGACCGAGGAAGAAGCGGTCAGCGCCTACCGTTTCCACCTGGACCTGCACTACGCCCTCAACCTGGACCCCAAGGCGCAGGATCTGTCGGTGCGCACCTTGGAGCGCTACGCGCGGCTGTTCGTCGAACACGACCTGGCCGGGCAGGTGATGCACCAGGTGACCACGACGCTGGTGCAGGAGTGTGGGCTCCGTATCGATCAGCAGCGGCTGGACTCGACGCACGTGTTCAGCGACATGGCTTGCTTCGGTCGCACCCGTATGATGGGGGTGACGGTGAAGCGCTTCCTCACCCAACTCAAGCGCCACGACCGGACCGCCTACGACGAGTTGGACGAGGCCTTGCGCCAACGCTATGCCCCTTCGGTGCACAAGCTGTTCGGTGGCCGCGGTCAAGACGAGGAGAGCCGTCGCCTGCAGCGCCAGCAAGTGGCCGAAGACATGTATGCGCTGATCCGGTGCTTTGCCGACCACCCCGAGCACGCCGGGCGCTCGACCTACAAGATGCTGGAGCAGGTCTTCTACGAGCAATGCCAGGTGCGTGAAGAGCAGATCACGTTGGTGTCGAAGACAGGGGGCGACGTGGTGCAGAATCCCTCTGATCCGGAGGCCACCTACGATGGCCACAAGGGCGCCGGCTACCAGATGCAACTGAGCGAGACCTGCCATCGCGACAACGAGGTACAGTTGGTGACGACGGCGGTGCCGCAAACGGCGGTGGCCTCGGATTCGGCGGCGCTGCCAGCGGTGCTGGACGCGTTGGAGGGCGACCAGTTGCTGCCCGAGTCGCTGTTGGCCGACGCGCTGTATGGCGGCGACGACAACGTCCAGGAGGCCGCCGGACGCGGCGTGGAACTGGTGGCGCCGACCAAGCAGGGGGCACGCCAACTCGAAGCCGATCCGACCGCTGCCACACACCAGAAGCTGAGTCTCGACGACTTCGCCATCGCCGAGGCCACCGAGACGATCCAATGGTGCCCGGCCGATCACACGCCACACACGTCGGTGTTCGATCCGGACCGGGGCAAGACCACCACCACGATGCCGGCACAGGTCTGTAGCCCGTGCCCGTTGTTAGACCGTTGCCCGGTGCGCAAGGTGCGGGGGGTGTACCGGCTGGAGCATACCGCCAAGCAGCGTCGTCTGGCGGCCCGGCGCGGCGAGGAACAGACCGACGACTTCCGGGATCGGTATCGAACACGGGGTGGCATCGAGGGCACCAACAGCGGCATCAAGCGACGCACCGGCCTGGGACGGTTGCGCGTGCGCGGCCAACCGCGCGTCTTCACCGAAATGTTGCTGCGTCTGGCCGGATGGAACATCCTGCGGGCCGCGGTGTGCCCCACCTTGCGGGAACGGGTGGCCGAAAGGGCCCTTGCCGCCTTCGCAGGCACCTTGTGCCGCCGTTTTCTCGCCGTCATCCGGCAGGTCGCGCTTTCACAGGCCATGCCCCAACCCATCCGGCCGCTGAGCAGCCCGTGCCGGTCTTTTCTCAGCCTCGCCAGCCGCAGGTCGCGTGAGACCTCATCCTTTTGACGGGGGCGTCATGTAAGGAGATTTTGCTCATGCTAACAACGCTGACGAGCAAGGGACAGGTCACGGTTCCCAGTGCGATACGCAGGCAACTGAACCTGCAGCCGGGCGACCGGCTTGATTTCAATGTGCGCGCCGACGGTCACATCGAGATCATTCCCATACGGGCAAGTAT
>JAJRXB010000008.1 GCA_024276515.1 Chloroflexota bacterium | reverse complement strand
CCTCGTTGACAGGGATCGTCGGTTGTGGTATGATAATGGCGAAGAGCGGGTGGCCTGCCGACCCCTATCCTTAACCGGACGGCTTAAGCAGGCATCAGCGCACACACTGAAAGTGCCCCCCCGCTCAGTTTTTATGCTACAAGCTTCAGCAATTCCTCCGCTGTAATTCTCCGGCCTGGCTCCGCTTCCTTCCGATAGACCGACAGGGCTAGCTTGTGAGCAGATGACTCCTTCCCAATCCGTCGGAAATGGATGCCATATTCGGGCAGTGGCAATCCCTTTGCTTGCAGGTGACGGACGAGAGCGGCTTTGATGTCGGCTTCCCATCCGGTGTATTCTGTGTCTATAATGACTTCGTAGATGCGATTCCAGCGAGGCTCCAAGAGCAAGAACAGAGCCGCTGAAAACAGCCGAATGATGCGAATTCGCGCCAACTTCCGCCGCCTTCTGAGGGCTTCAAGACACACCCGCTTGACCGTCGCCGGGATGAGGATGGCGTAACTCTCGCCGTCGGCGAAGGCCAGGACGGTGTCCACCCGCGTGTTCTCGATTTTGCCGCTTTGGTCCACTTCGATGTGCATCCTGATATGTCAAATCAGATGAAGCCTTGTGCTCTCAAATATTCCTCCATCCGCTCCACAAAACGCTCAGCATCGGCTAGGGCGCGTCGCGCCTCTTCTTCGGTAAACTCTCCTGAGTCGCTGTAGTCCGCTTCTTGGCGAGCTTTGAACGCTTTGTGGAAGATCCTGCCGAACTCTTGTTCGATAAGCCCTGGCTTGACCAGGAACTCGTTAAAAGCCGCCAGGACACCGGAATGCCTGCGGCGCACGATGCCCTGTGTCAAAAGTGTGGCTGTGGCCAGTGTGAAGATAGCATAGTAGAGCCGACTGGTGGCAATGCGGTAAGCTCCCTCGTCAATGAGCAGACGACTGTATCTTAATTCCTCATAGGTTCTCGTGAGACGGTGGGCGATGATTGCTCGACGTTCTTGCGCTTCCATAGTTCAATTCCCTCCCGTTCGACCTCCACGAGCAGTGGTTCGCGGTGCCGACTCATCCACTGGTGTCGTCGCTCACCAACCACCAAATCGGATAGCACAACGCCATATTGCAAGCTAACATCATAGGAGAGATCGGCCAGCTTATCTTTCAAGCCGTTGGGTTCCCCTTTCAGGACGACGAAAAGGTCAATGTCGGACTCTGGATCCGAGTCGCCCCGCGCTTTGGAGCCGAAAAGCACCACGCGCAGCAGCCGATCGCCACAAGCCTCGTGCACTCGGGCCAGGTAATCAGCCAACGCCGCCCGCTCGTTGTCAGTTAAACCGGGGATTTGGTCCAGGGCAGTCATCCCTATCTCCTTTCCATTTCCAGCCAGTTTTGCCCCACCTCCACGTCTACCTTCAGCGGCACAGATAATTGAAAGGCGTTGCCCATCACCTCGCGCACCAGGGGAACTACTGTCTCCACCTCGTCGTCGGGGGCTTCGAGCACCAGCTCGTCGTGGACTTGCAGCAGCATGCGGGCGCGCAGACCTTGCTCGCGCAAGGCCCGATGCAGGCGGATCATGGCGATTTTGATGATGTCGGCGGCCGTCCCTTGAATCGGCATGTTGATGGCCTCGCGCTCGGCGCGACTCCGTTCCGGCCCGCGCATTTTTGCCAGGTTGGGAAAGTAACGCCGCCGGCCCAACAGGGTCTCCACGTAGCCCTGCTCGGCCGCCTGGCGTTTGGTCCGCTCGATGTATTCACGCACGCCGGGGTATTTTTCGAAGTAGGTTTCGATGAACTGGGCCGCCTCCTGCTGACTCATCCCCGTCTGCCGGGCCAGGCCGTAGGCCGACTGACCGTAGCTCAGCCCAAAGTTGACACTTTTTGCCAATCGCCGCTGCTCTTTGGTGACTTCGGCGATGGGAACGTCGAGCACGGCGGCGGCAGTGGCGGCGTGGATGTCTTCTCCGCGCTCAAAGGCTCCCAGCAGGCCGGGGTCCTGGGCGATGTGGGCCATCACCCGCAACTCCACCTGCGAGTAGTCGGCGGCGACCAGCTTCCAGCCCTCGTCGGCCACAAAGGCGCGGCGCACCTCGCGGCCCAGCTCGGTGCGGATGGGGATGTTTTGCAAGTTGGGGTTGCTGCTGGAAATGCGCCCGGTGACGGCCCCCGTCTGGTTGAACGAGGTGTGGAGCCGCCCGGTGCGCGGGTTGACCAACTGGGGCAGGGCGTCCACGTAGGTGCTCTTGAGCTTGGTCAGTTGCCGCTGCTCCAAAATCAGGTCGATCACCGGGTGCTGGCCCCGCAGCCTTTCCAGCACGCTGGCAGCGGTGGAGTAGTGACCGCTCTTGGTCTTTTTCAACCCCTCCGTCGGCAGAGCCAGCTTGATGAACAAGGCGTCGGAGAGTTGCTGGGTGGAGTTGACGTTGAAGTTATAGCCGACCAGGTCTTGTATCTCGCGCTCGATCTGGCGCAAACGTTCGTCCAGGCTTTCCGACATCTCGCGCAGCACGGCCACGTCAAGCCGGATGCCGGTCCGCTCCATGTCCGTCAGCACCGACACCAGGGGCATCTCCACGTCGGTGAAGAGGGACCACAGCCCGCGCTCCTTCAACTCCTCGGCCAGGTCGTCCACCAGCCGGGCGGTCATGTCCACGTCGGCGCAGGCGTAAGGAGCGACCTGTTCCACGGGCACCTGGGCCATCGTGATCTGCTTTTTGCCGCTGCCGATCAGATCGGTGATCTCCGTCATCTCCACACCCAGCCGGGTCCAGGCCAGATTCTTCAACTTGTGACTGCCGGATGGGTTGATGAGCCACGAGGCGATCATCGTATCGAAGAGGGGGCCGCACGTCTCCAGGCCGTGCTGGGCCAACACGGTGATGTCGTATTTGGCGTTGTGAGCCACCTTTTCGAGATCGTCATCCTCGAGCAGCGGGCGCAGGATTTGCCGGGCTTCGTCCAGCGGGATTTGAGATTCGCCGATTTGCGATTTGGGATTCGAAATCGGCGCGTAATATCCCCGTCCTGGCGCGTCGGTGAGGGCGATACCGACCAACTCGGCGGTGATGGCGTCGGTGCTGGTGGTTTCCACGTCGAAGGTGAGACGCCCGACCCCTTTCAGTCGCTCGACCAACTCGGCCAGCGCGTCGGCGGTGGGGACGATTTGATAATCGCCGACGAGCCCGGCACCGGCGGGTGCAATCTCTGCGACCGGCGCGCCCCTCTCGAACATCGAGAGCTGCACCGCCCCGGAAAGGGGGACTCTCTCGACCGCGACCGGCGATTCTGACGATTGCGCCCCCCCGCCGGGGATGCGGTTGTACAGGCTTCGGAATTCCAACTCTCGGAAGAGGCGGAGCAC
The DNA here is from genome assembly GCA_024276515.1 of Chloroflexota bacterium. Lineage (GTDB taxonomy): Bacteria > Chloroflexota > Anaerolineae > 4572-78 > NAK82 > JAJRXB01. The sequence continues at coordinate 18,463 of JAJRXB010000008.1, read as the reverse complement.
CTCGTCGCGATTGAAGTCGCGGGTGCGACAGGCCTCCAGGTCCAGCTTCACGCCGGGCACGTCGGTGACGATGCGACCCAGAGCGCGGGAGAGGAAGGCTGTGTCGCGGGCGGCCTCCAGTTTGGCTCGTTGACCTTTGGGCAACTCGTCCAGGTGCTCGTAAATGCCCTCCAGGGAACCGTACTTCCGAAGGAGTTTCACCCCTCCCTTCTCACCGATGCCCTTGACGCCGGGGATGTTGTCGCTGGTGTCGCCGACCAGTCCCTTCAGCTCGATCAGTTTGGGGGGCGGCAGCCCGTAGCGCTCTCTGACGCGGATCTCGTCGTATAGCTGGCGGTCAGAGAAGCTGCGGCCGGCGGTGAGCACCTTCACCTTAGGGCCGACCAGTTGAAAAGCGTCCCGGTCGCCGGTGACGATGATGGTCTCCACTCCCTGCTCGCTGGCCTGGCGTGCCAGGGCTCCCAGCACGTCGTCGGCCTCGTAGTTCTCGGCGGTGAAAACGGGGATGTTGAAGGCACGCACCAATTGCTCGATGCGGTCGATCTGTTGCCCCAGGTCGTCGGGCATCTTCTCGCGGGTGGCCTTGTAGTCGGCGTATTGCTTGTGGCGAAAGGTGTCGCCCACGTCGAAGGCCACGGCGAAATAGTCTGGCTTGTATTCCTCCCACACGGACAGCAGCATCAGCGCAAACCCGTAGACGGCGTGAGTCGGCTCGCCGTCGCGGGTCTGAAAGCCGGTGTTGGCCAGGGCAAAGTAGGCACGATAGGCCAGGGCATGACCATCAATGAGCACCAGCGTGCCCCGGTTTGATCCATCCTGCGGGGTTTTTGGCTGGCTGGGCATTGGCATTTCCTCCCAAATGTGTCGCGCAAAGCGCCAAACACGCTTCGTATTTTTCACGCATTGTACTGCCGAACGCGGGGGAAGTCAACGGCTGAGGGGTGTGTCCATAGGGCAATCCGCATCTACCTTGACAAATCTCCCACCTTGTAGGATAATAGCGCTCAAATCCAAAAGGCGACGACGGAGAGGAGTAGGCGGGGGGATGCCGTCAGAGAGGTGGGGTCGTTGCTCCCGGTTGTGATGCCGGGGCAAAGGCTGGAAACCCCGCCCGGAGGAAGCCCGCTGAAGTTCGCTCCCGAGCCGACGGGGGAAATGGCACACAGCCGCTGGCCGTTAGCCGGCAGTGGTCAGCAGGGAGTAAATCATCAGTTATCGGCTATCCGCCAACGACTGGGGGCTGTTGTCCAGAGTAGTCCGCTCCGGCGAGCCCGCCGTTATCGGGGCAGCCAATCGCTGCCAGCTTCCGAGGGGGCTGGCTGGGCCGTTGGTGGTGAGGGGACCGGCATACCCGGTCAAATTGGGTGGTACCGCGAGACGCGCGACGAGCTCTCGTCCCAATGGGGCGAGGGCGTTTGTTTTTTGGCTAAGGCGGCCAGCCGATGAGCCACAGCAAGGCCAGCATCAGCGCGCCGGCAATGGCGGTGACGGACAGGCCAGCGATGAGCACCAACGCCACAAAGGAAACGGGCTGAGACGAAGGCGCAGGCGCGGAAGAAGGCTGCGACCGCAACCGGGCAGCGCGCAACCGGGCCAATCCGTCCATGGGGTCGGAGACCGGGGGCAACCCGGACGTGACAGGAGCCATCCCCAGCGTTGGCATGGTGTGGGGCGACGGCGGCTGCGGGCGCGGGAGGGTCGGCGCCGGCTGCGCGGCGGCCGAGGGAGCAGCCACTTTGGCCCGTGCCTCGTTCCGGGGCACAGCCGACCGGGCAACGGGCAGATACCCCTGAGAGGAGTCGGGCTTCGGACGCTCTTCCGTTTTGAGCCGGTCCAGCCCAACACGGGCCGTTTGGTTGTGAGGGTTGATAGCCAGCACCCGCTCCAGGCAAATCCGGCGCTCGGCGTCGGTTTCGACGACGGCGCTCATCCAGAGCCAGCCCTGCTCGCTGCGCGGGTTGACCTGCAATGCCTGGTGTAGCAACGCTCGCGCCTCCGCCCGGCGACCTTCGCGGGCGGCCGTGATGCCTGCTTGCAGTGCGTTCATACGTCCCTCCGTCAAGCGTCAAACGCCAGATATTGGAGTTGTTCCTAAATAAATTTGTGCTGAGGTGACAGTCACCTGCTTTGGCTTAAAAGGGAACGCTCATATGGGATAGTGTGCGCTAAGGCCCGGCAGCAGGGGCGAGGCATTCCAGAGGAGCCACCGTCGGGCAAATGGCTGCGGTCAATCACGGGGATTGGTCTCCCGGGACACAATGGCGGGAATGCCTCGCCCCTGCCCAGCACTGTATTCCAATATGAGCGAAAGGGAACAATTTTATTACCATAATCATTTACCATAAATAGTATACCAACAAATGAGGGAGATTGCAAGAGAGCCATCCCCAATCCTCAATCTCCAATCCCCAATCTCCAATCTCCATCCCTGGAGGAGTCCTATGCACAACCAACCCCTGACAGGACAAACCCTCGAACAACTCGCCGCCGAGGCCCTCGCGGCCCTGGAATCCGCCGCCGACAGCAAGGCGCTGGAGAGCTGGCACGTGGTCTATCTGGGCCGCAAGGGGCGCGTCACCCAGATGATCCGGCGCGTGGGTGAACTGCCCAAGGAAGAACGCCCCGCGTTCGGCCGGCGCGCCAACGAGCTCAAACGGGAGCTGGAGACAGCCTACGAAAAGCGTGTCCAGGCCATCAAAGCCGCTGAAATGGAAAAAGCCCTGGCCGAGGGTGCCATCGACGTGACGCTGCCCGGTCGCCCGGTGGCGCGCGGTCGCCTGCACCCCAGCACCCAGGTGCTGCGCCGCATCTACCAAATCTGGGCCGACATGGGCTTCCAAATCTATCGCAGCCGTGACGTGGAGACGGATGAGTACAACTTCCAGTTGCTCAACATCCCGCCACACCACCCGGCCCGCGATATGCAAGACACCTTTTACACCACCGAGGAGGGCGTACTGCTGCGGACTCACACCTCGCCGGGGCAGATTCACGCTATGCGCGAGTATTGCCCGGAGCCGATCCGCGTCATCCTGCCGGGCATGTGCTATCGCTACGAGCAGATCAGCGCTCGCTACGAAATCCAGTTCCACCAGGTGGAGGGACTGGCCGTGGGCTACAACGTCCGCTTCACCGACCTGAAGGGGACGCTGACCGACTTCGCCCAGCGCATGTTCGGGGCGGGGCGCAAAACGCGCTTCCGCGCCAGCTACTTCCCCTTCACCGAACCCTCGGCCGAGATGGACGTGGAATGCATCCTGTGCGACGGCCAGGGCTGCCGCGTGTGCAAACACACCGGCTGGCTGGAGATTCTGGGCTGTGGCATGGTCCACCCGGTAGTGTTGCAAAACGGCGGCTACGACCCTACGGTCTATTCCGGCTACGCCTTTGGCATGGGGCCGGAGCGCATCACCATGCTCAAGCACGGCATCGAGGACATTCGGTATTTCTGGGGGAATGATCTGAGATTCTTGGAGCAATTCTAGCGGCATAGGCGTCCCAACATTGGGTTCGCCAAGCCAGGCTTCTTTAACGGACCGAGAGTCTTCATAGCGCAAGGCTTGGGTCGGAATGCCTCGCCCCTACGCCGGGCCAGGGCTTATACCTCAAAAACTTATGAAACAGACCACTAGCCGCTAAGTGATGCATAAATTCGTTTCCAGAAGAAATCCGCCCCGGAATAGGGATTCCGGGGCTGCGAAAGCCTGGATAGCGCCGGAATCCCCATTCCGGCGCGGGCTCTGGATCCCACCCAACTGGTAACGAATTTACGCACGGCGGTACTAAGACGCAAATCAAGGAGCAACGCGACGATGAAAGTACCTATCAGTTGGCTCAAAGATTACGTGGACATCACCCTTCCGGTGGAGGAATTGGCCGAACGGCTGACGCTGGCCGGACTGGAAGTCGCCGGGATCGAATACCTGGGGCTGGAAGGCTCCGACCTGCCCTGGGACCGGGACAAAATCGTCGTTGGACACATCCTGGCGGTGAAGCCCCACCCCAACGCCGACCGGCTGGTGCTGGCCGACGTGGACTACGGTGGCCCCCAAATCGAGACGGTCGTCACCGGCGCGCCAAACCTGTTCCCTTACGTCGGGCAGGACGTCCGTCATCTGAACCTGAAATCACCCTTCGCCCTGGAAGGGGTGGTCCTCTACGACGGCCACAAGTCCGATGGCTCCAAAATGAAGCTCAAAGGGCGCAAGATTCGGGGGATTATGAACCGGCATATGCTCTGCTCCGAAAAAGAACTGGGCATCTCCGACGAGCACGAGGGCATCCTCATCCTCGACCCGGACGCGCCGGTGGGCGTGCCCCTGGCCGACTACCTGGGCACCGCCGTCCTCGACATCGACCTGACGCCCAACCTGGCCCGCTGCGCTTCCATCATCGGCGTGGCCCGCGAGGTGGCGGCTCTCACCGGGCAAACCGTCCGCTACCCCGATTACCACGACCTGCCGATGGACGGCCCTCCCATCCAGGAGCGGGTGGTCATCGAGACCACCGAGCCGGAACTGAACCCTCGCTTCTGCGCCACCCTCATCGAAGGCGTCGAAATCAAACCCTCGCCCTATTGGATGCAATTCCGTCTGCGGCTGGCCGGTATGCGTCCCATCAACAACATCGTGGACGTGAGCAACTACGTGATGCTGGAGACCGGTCAGCCCAACCACGCCTTTGACTACGATGTGCTGCGCGCCCGCGCCGACCGATACGCCGGCCCCGACCGGCCGGTCCACATCATCACCCGCCTGGCCCACCCCGGCGAGCGTGTAGTTACCCTCGACGGCGTGGAACGGGTGATGGAGCCTTTCACCATCCTGGTGGCCGACCCGGCCGGCCCGCTGAGCATCGGCGGGGTGATGGGCGGCGCCGAGAGCGAGGTCCACGAGGGGAGCACCAACATCCTGCTGGAAGCGGCCGCCTGGAATTTCATCAACATCCGCCGCTCGGTGAAAGCCTACGACCTGCCCTCCGAGGCGGCCTATCGCTTCAGCCGGGGCGTCCATCCCTCGCAGGCACTGCTCGGCGCGCTGCGTGGCGCCAGGCTGATGCAGCAGGTCGCCGGAGGCACCATCGCCCGGGGCGTGGTGGACTATTATCCCGCCCCACCTGAGCCGGTCGTCGTGGCCCTGCCCACCGCCGAGGTGAAACGCATTCTGGGGATTGAACTGTCGCCGGAGCAGATTCGGGGGATTCTCGAGTGGCTGGAGTTTGAGTGTGAAGTGGTCGGCGAGGCAGCGAATCAACGAAGCGGCGACTCAGCAGACTCGTCAATCTCCAATCTTCCAATCTCTGACTCCCCAACGCTGCGCGTCACCGTCCCTGACCACCGGATGGACATCAGCACCGGCGTCGTCGGGCGCGCCGACCTCATCGAGGAGATTGCGCGAATTTACGGCTACGACCGCATCCCCAACACCCAATTCGACGACGTGATGCCTCCCCAGCGCGACAACCTGCCGCTGATGCACGAAGAGCGTGCCCGTGACCTGCTGGTGGACGTCGGTCTGCAAGAGGTCATCACCTACCGGCTGACCACCCCGGCCCGCGAGGCGCTGCTGTATCCCGACGGCACGCCCGACGACCATCCCTACGTGACCCTGGCCAACCCCATCAGCGCCGAGCGGACCAGTATGCGCCACAGCCTGGTCGCCAGTGTGCTGGAGGTGATGGCCGGCAACGCCCGTCACCGGGACCGCATCTGGCTCTTCGAGATCGCCCCTGTTTTCCTGGTCGGCGAGGAGGGGCCGTTGCCAGACGAGGTGCGTCACCTGGTGGCCGCCGTCACCGGCCCTCGCGAGCCGGAGTCGTGGAAAGAGGCCGACACCTCACCCGTGGATTTTTATGATCTGAAAGGCATCGTCGAGGCACTGCTGGAGGGATTGCACGTCGGTGGGGCGGTCTTCGAGCCGACGGAGCACCCCACTTATCATCCTGGCCGGGCCGCCCGGCTGCGGGTGAACGGCGATCCGGTGGGCGTGTTGGGTCAACTTCACCCGCTGGTGCAGGAAGCTTTCGATCTCCCCGAAGACAACCCGGTCTTCGTGGCCGAGATCGACTTCGAGGCCCTCAGCCGCCACATCCCCGACAGTCACCGGGTTCGCCCCGTGCCGCGTTTCCCTGCCGTCCGGCAAGATATTGCCGTGGTGGTGGACGAGGGGGTGCCGGCCAGCCAGGTGCAAGAGACCATCCTGGCGGCCGGCGGTCGCCTGCTGGCCGACGCCCGTCTCTTCGACGTCTACCGGGGCGAGCAAATCGGCGCGGGCAAAAAGAGCCTGGCCTACGCCCTCACCTTCCAGGCCGAAGACCGCACTCTGACCGACAAAGAGGTGGCCAAGATACAAGGCAGAATTGTGAGGAAGCTGGAGAAAGAACTGGGAGCCAGGTTGCGTGGATAACCCTATAATTGACCCCGAAAACTGGACCACGTGCTGAGGTGACAGGCACTTGTAGAAGCTCAATAGGGGCGAGGTGGCGCCTCGCCCCTACTTTGCATCGGCCTTCTCCTGCTTCCAGCGCCACCGTTCCAATTCCTGCATCCGCTCGACCAGCGAACGCAGCAACAGCAACATCTGCCCCACCGCCTGTTCCGTCGTCAGTTTCTCCTGCTCCCACCGGGTGATGAGCTCGTCGAGCGTGTAATTGCCCATTGCTTCCCTCCAGCCAGAGACACGCTATCGTGTATCAGTAAGTCAAATGAAAGCGGGACATTGACCCGCTCATTTGTTCGTTAGTATAACACGTTCACGTGTACGTGTCAAGGGGCAGGAGCAAATTTTAAGGTTCGTCCTCCCCTTCTGTGCGATAGGGAAAGCCAACTCGCTCGGCGATGAATCTCAACAACACGCTGGTCGAACGGCGAGGGCGGTACTTGCCCGTCTCCCACTCGCTGATGGTCTGCTGACGCATGCTCAACCGGTTCGCCAGCTCTTGTTGAGACCAACCGGCGAACTCACGCAAAGCTTTCACCTGCTCTCCGCTCCACCCGGGCCGGCGACGGCGAGGCGTGATGCGGTAGGTAATGCGCGCAGGGCGAAAGACGACCCACGCCTCGTCAACGGCCACCGCGTCCACCAGCCAGTCGGCCTCCAGCCAGGCCCTCCCCTGGGGCGTTCTGCTGTTGGCCCACCACGCCCGGCTGGTCCGCGCGCTGCGCGGCAACGAGTCACCGATAATTGCTTCAACCCTATCGAAGGTCAGCCTGATCGGCTCATCCTGAGGCAATGAACGCAGGTATTCGTAAAGAGGGTAGTACTTGGCACCTGGCTTCATAGGCTTCTCCCATTCCCATCGGCAGGTTCCCTTTGGAGAAAAAGGCCCTGTGAGCATCGCTTAACATAGTATAGCACGTTTTCGGCTATTGGAAAACTGATGGGCATCCTGGTGGGGTGGCAGCTTTGGCGGAGACGCGCCCTCACGCCGGAAAAAGTCGCCGATGCCCGGTTTGGGATTTTGGCGTGATGTCAGTATACTTACTGTTGGGCTATTACTGCTCAGGCACAAGACTTCGGAAGTCTCACAGACATCCTCCCCGGCAGCCGTTGACGCGATTCCCAGCTTGTTTTGCCTGCGAGATGTTCAATGGGAGACTTCCGAAGTCTGAGTGATAGCACGCTCTGAGTGGTAACGTTGGGCTTTAGAGTTGTTCCCTTTTAAGGAAAAGCAGGTGACAGTCACTTGGACTGGCGCAAAAAAACAGGGTGATTTTTCAAATTTTGTGTGGAACATAACCAACGACAGCAGGACCTGTGGCACACCTATGTGGCAGTTAATCGTCTACGCTGTCGTCACCTACGGCGCGTTGCTGGTCGTCTTGACAGGGATGGTGCTGGACCGGCACAACCCCGAACGGCTCCTGACTTACGTGGGTTTGCTGGCCTTTCTCATCTACTACAAAAGCATCACCTGGGCGACATCCTGGTATCTCCCCATGTTCGCCGTCTTTGCCGTGCCTATCCGACAGTCCTGGATACGTTGGGCCGTTTTGTTGTTGAGCTTCGCCGACCCCATCGTCTGGGCCGGCCTCTTCGGCGCGCCTATCGGTTGGGTCAACCCTGAGCCGCCAATCCTTTACATTTGGGGCGGCATTGGCTGACGAACGTCTCATTGGGGTCCGGGGGTCCTTCATCCCACAACGCTCCTCTTGGTGAACGAATGATCCGATTCCGCCACCTCTGGCGCAGACTAAACGATGCCACCCAACCTGATCAGGCTCCGCTCTGGTTGCGACGAGCCCTCGACGTGGCCGCGCTGACCTTCATCCTTTGGTTTGCCTTTCGGCACGCCGGTTTCTGGCTGCGCGACGACCTGTACCTCTACGGAGACCACCCTGGCCAATTCTATCGGCTGTGGCAGGCGCTCGAGGTGGTCTGGCCTGAGGACGGGCGACTCATCGGCTGGAGCCCCTACTGGTACGCCGGCTACCCGGAATTGCAGTTCTACCCACCCGGCTTTGCCATCCTGGGCTGGGGCCTGTGGACTCTCAGTCTGCACCGGCTGTCCATAATGGCGGTGTATCAAACGTTGCTCTTCCTGGCCTACCTGCTGCCCGGGGTCGGCTTTTATGCACTGCTGGCCTGGGGTATCCGCGACCGGGTGGCCGGGCTGGCCGCCGCCTGGCTGGCTATGATCTCCCCGGCCCTGTGGGGCGGTGTGCTCGGCCTCAGCTACGGGCTGGCCGGCGAACGATTCGTCTCCGGCCTGATTCCCCTCACCGTGCTGGCCGGGCTGGGAATGATGCGCTGGCGGCGTCCGTGGGCCGGCGCGGCCCTCACCACGCTGCTGTTGACCACCACCCTGTTGATGCACTCCTTCCACGCCGTCGCGCCGGTGTTGATGCTGGCCACCGCGGCCCTGCTGACTCGGGACCGCTGGCAACATCTGGGACGGCTGGCCGTGGTGGTGCTCCTCACTTGGGGGCTGGCTGCCTTCTGGCTGATCCCGCTGCTGGGACACCAGAGATACACCACCCCCATCGTCCGCGCCAACCTTCAGCAAACCATCGGCTTTTTGCGCGCGCAATGGATGGACCTTTTCTACCTGCCGGTTGCCGCGGTCCTCGTCGGGTTGGCCCTTCGGGACCGCGCGCGCCGGGCGGCGACGGTCGGCGTGCTGGCCGGCGGGTTGGCCGTGACCGCTTTCATCTTCCTCGACCATCACCTGCTGATGGACCGCTGGAAGTTCTACCTGCTGGACCCGGTGCGCTTCGTGGCCGGCGCCCACGTGGCCCTCATCGCCGCCATCGCCCTGGGGGTAAGCGAGCTGGCCTGGCTCCTTCCCCGGTTGCTCCGCCGGTGGAAGCTGGCCCCCATCGCGCTGGTCTTGCTGGTCGCCGTGCCCTACTTCTTTTACTCACGCATCAACCAGGTCTTTCCCTTTGAGTTGTGGATGCAAAAGTGGCAGCCAGCGGCCGACAAAACCCCCCTCTTTTACTCCGAGGCGGCAAAAGCTTACGATCTGCCCACCGCCTGGAGCGCCATCGCCAGCACCGAGGGACGAGTCCTGTTCACCTCCTACTATTGGCACCTGGGCGAGGTTACCAGCACCATCAAAGCGGTCACCCCCATCTTCACCGGACGGGAGATCATCGGCGGGACTTTCTCTCACTGGACGCCCCTGGCCCGCTACCTGTGGACGGGCGACGTGAACACCAGGGTGCTGTGGGGGCGGGCCGAGGAACAGGATGACCGATCGCTGGCCGGCGTGCGTTGGGACGAGATGACCGATGACTTCCTCTTCACCCTCTGCCGTCGCCTCAACGTGACGCTGGTCGCCGCCACCCGCGACGACCAGCGGGCCCGCGCTTTTCTGGACGCCGCACCTCACTTCACCCCGGCCTGGACGGACGGCAACTTCTTCCTTTACAACGTCGAAGATTACTCGCCCACCTGGGCCGACGCCGACGGCGCGACGGTCGAAGTCACCCGCTACCAGCGAAACGCCATAGACCTGCGCGTGACCGATGCCTCCCCCGGCGCGACCGTCCACGTGAAGGTGACCGAGTACCGTCTGTGGCAGGCCCACGCCGGCGATCAACCCCTCCCCATCACCCGCGACGACATGGGCCTGATGCAATTCACCCCACCCCCCGGCGACTCCACCATCGAGCTGCGCTACCGGCCCGGCCTGGCCGAGCGACTTGGCATCGGTGTCAGTCTGCTCACCGCCATTAGCCTGGCCTGGCTGGCCACACGCCCCGCCCTCAAAAACAAGTGACATTTGTCACCATTTTTCCATCTGTGAATAACTTGACAATCACAACGACTCCCTCTTATACTAGACGCAGGAAAGTGATATTTTTCACAGAAAAAGAGACAGGGGGTATTTATGATGGCTTCGGAAAGCACGCAACCCTCTCCGCCCAGGACCTTCTTCGAGGAGGTCATGGCCAAAACGCCGGGGGGTGAAGCGTTGCGCCTTTGCCTTCAATGCGGCACGTGCGGGGGGTCTTGTCCTTCAGGCGAGGACATGGACTACTCACCGCGCCGCATTTTCGCCATGGTCGAAGCAAATATGAAAGACAAGGTGCTACGCAGCAACACACCCTGGAATTGCGTATCGTGCTACTACTGCACAGAACGCTGCCCACAAGAGATCCCCATCACCGATATTATGTATACGCTCAAACGTATGGCTATCGCCGAAGGGCTGTACGAAGACGCCGACGCGCCCGATTGGTCGCAAACCTTCATCGGCCTGGTGGAGCAATACGGTCGCAGCTTTGAGTTGGGGCTGGCCACCCGTTATCATCTTACCCACCGCCCCTTGGGCAAGCTGAGACTGGGCACTTTTGCCCTCGATATGCTGCGCCGTGATCGGCTGGCCCTCACACCCAGGCCCATCAAAAATATGGCGCAGCTCAAAACTATTTTGAGCAAAGCGAAAGAACTGGAGGGTGCGCGATGAAATATGCTTATTACCCCGGCTGTTCCCTGGAACGCAGCGCTGCCTCCTACCACACTTCAACCATGGCGGTCGCCGGCAGATTGGGACTGGTCTTCCAGGAGATTGATGACTGGAACTGCTGTGGGGCCACCGAGTATTTTGCCATCAACTTGCTGCCGGCCTACGCTCTGGTAGCCCGCAACCTGGCACTGGTGCCCAACGACCTCACCGAACTGACCGCCCCCTGCAGCGCCTGTTACGTCAATCTCAAGAAGACCGACAAGTACATGGGCAAATATCCTGACTTGGCGACTCAAGTAAACCAGGCGTTGGTGGCCGGGGGACTTCACTATGATCCTGGCCGCCTGCAGGTGCGGCATTTGCTGGACGTCATCGTCAACGACGTTGGGTATCAAAAGGTCGCCGAGCAGGTGGTGAAGCCACTCAGCGGCCTGCGGGTGGCCCCTTATTACGGCTGCCTGGTCGTCCGGCCCGGAAACGGCTTCGATAACCCCGAGCACCCCACCTCGATGGATCGGCTGCTGCGCGTTCTGGGCGCCGAAGTGGTGGACTACCCCCTCAAAGCCCAATGCTGCGGCGGGCACATGACCCAAATCAGCGCCGACGTCGCCTACGAGCTCATCCGTCGTCTGTTGCACAACGCCGCCGAATACAACGCCGATCTCATCGCCTGTGTTCGCCCAATGTGCCAGCTCAACCTGGACGCCTACCAGAGCAACGTCAACCGCCACTTTGGCACCGACTACCACACACCCATCCTTTACTTCACTCAGTTGATGGCGCTTGCTTTTGGGATGAGCGCCAAGGAAGCTGGCCTGGGCTCCGAAATCGTGTCTGCGCACGTGGCTTTATCTAAAATTGGTGTGGAGATGCCAAAGCAAGAAAAAGGGAAACCCAGGAAGCGACCCAACAAGCAAGCCCTGCCAATGCCCACGATGCCGGATGAGGAGGCGTGACCATGAGCGAGAAAATTGGCGTATACGTCTGTCATTGCGGATCGAACATCGCGGGCAAAGTGGACGTGGAGGAAGTCGCCAACTGGGCGAGCGACCTGCCCAACGTCGAAGTCGCCCGCGATTACAAGTTTATGTGCTCCAGCCTGGGCCAGGAGTTGGTTGAGACCGACATCAAGGAGAAAGGCCTGACCCGGGTGGTGGTCGCCGCCTGCTCGCCGCACATGCACGAGCGGACCTTCCGGGGGGCCTGCGCCCGCGCCGGCCTCAATCCCTATCTCTTCGAGATGGCCAACATCCGCGAGCACGTTTCGTGGATTCACGAAGACCGGGACGAAGCCACCGCCAAAGCCAAAGCCCTGGTCAGCGCGGCCGTCCATCGGGTGGCTCACCACGAACCGCTGGAGCCGATGCGGGCCGAGATCAACCCGGCCACCCTGGTGGTGGGCGGCGGCGTGGCCGGCATCCAGGCCGCGCTGGAGATCGCCGACGCTGGCTACCCCGTCTACCTGGTGGAACGTGAGCCGAGCATCGGCGGGCACATGGCTCAGCTCGACAAAACCTTCCCCACCCTGGACTGCTCGGCCTGCATCCTCACCCCCAAAATGTTCGACGCCGGCAGTCATAAAAACATCACCCTGCTGAGCTACAGCCAGGTGGAAGAGGTAGATGGGTACGTGGGCAACTTCACCGTCACCATCCGCAAAAAAGCCCGCCACGTGGTCGAAGACAAGTGCACCGGCTGCGGCATCTGCACCGAAAAGTGTCCCAAGCGCGTGGTAGACACCGTGTTCGAGGCCGGCCTGGGCTATCGCAAAGCCATCTACCGCCCCTTCCCCCAGGCAGTGCCCAAGTATCCGGTGATCGACACCGAAAACTGCATCTACTTTGAACGGGGCAAGTGCAAGGCCTGCCAGATGTTCTGTCCCACCGGGGCCATCGACTTTGAGCAAGAGGACGAGATCGTCACGGTCGAGGTGGGCAACGTCATCCTGGCCACCGGCTACGACCTGTTCGACCCGCGCAAAATTCCGCAGTACGGCTACGGCCGGCTGGCCAACGTCTTCACCAGCCTGGAGTTTGAGCGCATGGTGAACGCGGCCGGCCCCACCGGCGGCAAAATCGTCCTGCGCGACGGAGTCACCGAGCCCAAAAGCATCGCCATCGTTCACTGCGTGGGCAGCCGCGACAAAAACTACCACGAGTATTGCTCCAAAGTTTGCTGCATGTACTCGCTCAAGTTCGCTCACCTGGTCCACGAACGGCTGCCGGAGGCCGAGGTCTACAACTTTTACATTGACATCCGCACCCCCGGCAAAGGTTACGAGGAGTTCTACCATCGGCTGCTGGAAGAGGGAACTCACTTCATCCGGGGCCGCGTGGCCGAAGTTACCGACGCCGCCCGCCGGCCGGGCGAGGAGGGCAAACTCATCGTGCAGGCCGAGGATACCCTCGTCGGCATGCAACGGCGCGTGCCGGTGGACATGGTCATCCTCAGCGCCGGGGTCGAAGCACGGCGCGACGCGGACGAAGTCGCCCATCTGTTCGGCATCAGTTGCAGCCACGACAACTGGTTCATCGAGAAGCACCCCAAGCTGGACCCGGTAGCCACGATGACCGACGGGGTGTTCATCGCCGGCTGCGCCCAGGGACCCAAAGACATCCCCGACAGCGTGGCCCAGGGAGCGGCTGCCGCCGCCCGCGTGCTGGGCCTCATCACCCAGGGCGAGGTGGAGATCGAGCCGGTACGGGCCATCATCGACGAGGAGCGGTGTTCCGGCTGTCGCATCTGCAACACCCTGTGTCCCTACAACGCCATAGATTTTATCGAAGACCTGGGCGTGTCGCGGGTGAACCCGGCGCTGTGCAAGGGCTGCGGCACCTGCGTGGCTGCCTGCCCCAGCGGCGTCATCACCGGCGCCCACTTCAGCAACGAGCAAATCATGGCCGAGATCGAGGGCATCCTGGTCAGCCCGGACGGAAGGGAGACTGTCTTGGTCGCAGCCTGAATTTAGACAGGATTTACAAGATTTACAAGATTTTTCGTAACTACCCAGGCGGGCACTTTGAGCGATTGAAATCACCCCTGATAGGCTTGCTGCCGGGCGTCCACCGGCGTGGACGCGACGTCGGCGCAGGCCGACGGTTGGCGTTTGCCTCCCAGGCGCGGTTTTAACCGCCATTCTCTCCGGCAGCCTGAGTAATTACGATTTTTCCAGAACTATCGGAGAAATCTCGTTAATCCTGTCTACAGAGAATCACGGGGAGCAGTGGTGGAGATGAAGGATGAGGCTTTGACCGAAAAGATTATCGGTTGCGCCTTCGCCGAGTCATTGTTGAGGTGAAGGCTGTTCGGGCACTGAGCAAAGAGCATGAGGTTCAACTGGTCAATTACAGGGCTTACGCAGTTGGTGAGATCGAAAACCCGATAAGACCTCACAGGTTTCCAAGTGTATTCGAAAGGGGAAGTTATGAGCGAACATAACGATTTCGAACCTGTCATCGTTGGCTTTCTCTGCAACTGGTGCTCGTACCGCGCCGCCGACCTGGCCGGCACGTCGCGGATGAAAATGCCCCCCAACATGCGCGACATCCGGGTGATGTGCACCGGGCGGCTGGACCCGACCTTCGTGCTGAAAGCCTTGCGCGAAGGTGCCGACGGCGTGCTGGTGATGGGCTGCCATCCCGGCCAATGCCACTACGTCGAGGGCAACTACAAAGCGATGCGACGCATCGCCCTGCTCAAACGCACGCTCAAGCAATTTGGTGTGGAGGACGAACGGGTGCGCCTGGAGTGGGCCAGCGCCGCCGAAGGTCCCAAGTTCGCCCAAACCGTGGCCGAGATGACGGAGACCATCCGCCGACTGGGGCCGCTGAACTGGAAGAGATTGATCAGTAGCAATGGACATCGAGAACCGAAGATCGAGCCAGAATCGGAACCGGAGCGTGAGGAGGTGGCCGCATGAGCGCAAAGCCGAAAATCGCCCTCTACTGGGCCGCGTCGTGCGGCGGCTGTGAAATCGCCGTGCTGGGCATCCACGAGAAGATACTGGACGTGGCCAACGCCTTCGACATCGTCTTCTGGCCTTGCGTGCTCGACGGCAAGCTGGAAGACGTGGAAGTCCTGGCCGACGGTGAGTTGCTCTTCACCCTCTTCAACGGCGCCATCCGCAACGACGAAAACTACGAGATGGCGCAACTTCTACGCCGCAAGAGCCAGGTGCTGGTCGCCTTTGGCTCCTGCGCCCACGAGGGCTGTATCCCTGGCCTGGGCAACTTCAGCAACCGCCGCCAGATGTTCGACTGGATCTATCACGACGCGCCGACCACCCACAACCCGGACAACGTGGAGCCGGTCGCCGGCGGCTGGGACTTCCCCGAAGGGCACGTCCACATCCCCGGCTACTGGGACACGGTCAAAACCCTGGGCCAGGTGGTGGACGTGGACTACTACCTGCCCGGCTGTCCGCCCGAAGCCGACCGCATTTGGGAGGCGCTGACAGCCATTATGGAGGGCAACCTGCCGCCCAAAGGCTCGGTCATCGGCGCCGACGTGACCGTTTGCGACGAGTGCCCACGGGCCAAGAACGAGAAGAAGCTCAAAAAGTTCTACCGACCGCACGAGATCGTCCCCGACCCGGAGGTGTGTCTGCTGGAGCAGGGCATCCTGTGCGCCGGCATCGCCACCCGCAGTGGGTGCGGCGCTCTGTGTCCGCAGGTGAACATGCCGTGCCGGGGCTGCTACGGTCCCAACGAAGGCGTGGTGGACCAGGGAGCCCGCTTCTTGAGCGGCGTCGCTTCGGTGATAGATAGCCAGGACCCGGAGGAGATCGAAGCCATCCTCGACACCATCGTTGACCCGGCCGGCACCTTCTATCGCTTTAGCTTGCCCCACTCCCTGCTGCATCGCGTGGCTATGGGCCGACAGGATTTGCAGGATTGACAGGATGACATCGTATTAATCTTGTTAATCCTGTCGAAGACGTGCTCAATTCCTGCTTGTCTGAATCTGGAGAGTGATGTATGAAACGAATCACCATCGACCCCATCACCCGGCTGGAAGGCCACGGCAAAATCGAAATCTTCCTGGACGAGGAGGGCGAGGTCAAAAATACTCACTTCGTCATCCCTGAATTGCGCGGCTTTGAGGTATTTTGCGTGGGACGGCCGGCGGAGGAGATGCCCCGCATCACCAACCGCATCTGCGGCGTGTGCCCCGAGGCGCACCACATGGCGGCGACCAAAGCCCTGGACGACCTGTATCACGTGGAGCCGCCCAGCGCCGCCAAAAAGTTGCGCGAACTCTTCTACATGGCCTTTTACGTCACCGATCACACCACCCACTTCTACGCCCTGGGTGGTCCCGACTTCGTCGTCGGCCCCGACGCGCCCAAGTACGAGCGCAACGTGCTGGGCGTCATCGCCAAGGTGGGGCTGGAGATCGGCTCGCAGGTCATCGCCTGCCGAAAGCGCAACCACGAAGTCATCAAGATGCTGGGGGGACGTCACATTCACCCCGTCGCCGGGCTGCCCGGCGGCTGGGCCAAGGCGATGACCAAAGAGGAACGGGACGAGATCGAAAAGATCGCCCGCGAGAACGTGGAGTTCGCCAAGTTCAGCATTCAGATCGTCAACGACGTGGTGCTGTCGAACCAGGCCTACGTGGATATGATTCTGAGCGACGCCTACACCCAGCCCATCTACTACATGGGGCTGGTGGACGAGAACAACCACGTCAACTTTTACGACGGGGAGGTGCGGGTGGTGGACCCGGACGGGAACGAGTTTTGCAAATACGCGCCCCACGAATACACCGAACACATCGCCGAACACGTGGAGCCGTGGAGCTATCTCAAATACCCCTTCCTCAAAAAGGTGGGCTGGAAGGGCTTTGTGCCCGGCAAAGAGAGCGGCATGTACTGCGCCACACCCCTCAGCCGCCTCAACGCCGCCGACGGCATAGCCACGCCGCTGGCCCAGGCCGAATACGAACGCTTTTACGAGACGCTGGGTGGCAAGCCGGTGCACCACACACTGGCCACGCACTGGGCGCGGGTCATCGAGTTGCTCTACGCCGCCGAGCGGATGCTGGAGCTGGTGCAAGACCCGGAGATCACCGACCCCAACGTGCGGACCATCCCCACCGACACGCCCACCGAGGGGGTCGGGGTTGTGGAAGCGCCACGGGGCACGCTGACTCACCACTACGTCACCGACGAGCGGGGCATCCTGACCAAAGTCAATCTCGTCGTCGGCACCACCAACAACTACGCACCCATCACCCTCTCCATCAAAAAGGCGGCCTCGGCCCTCATTCACAAGGGGACGGTCATCACCGACGGGCTGCTCAACAAGGTAGAGATGGCCTTCCGCTCCTACGACCCCTGCTTCTCCTGTGCCACCCACTCGCTGCCCGGCCAGATGCCATTGGAGGTGGTGGTCCGCGACGCAGAAGGGAACGTGGTGGAGCGGTTGAGTCAGTACATTTAGCACGTGTCACGTGTTGCGTGTTGCGTGTTGCGTGTTGCGTGTTCCGTCGGCCCTACGCAACACGAAATACGCAACACGGAATACGAAATACGCGGAATGAAAACCTTAGTCATCGGCCTGGGCAATCCCATCCTCACCGACGACGGCGTGGGCGTGAAGGTGGCCTACGCCGTCAGGGATGCGTTGGCCTCGGACGGGCAGGACGACGTGACCGTCACCGAGGCCAGCGTGGGTGGCTTGCGCCTGATGGAGATGATGGTGGGCTACGACCGGGTCATCCTGATAGATGCCATCCAAACGCCGGGCGGTCGGCCGGGAGCCATCCATCGTCTGACGTTGGACGACGTCGCTTCGGCGGTCCCCACCCAGCACAGCGCGTCCACTCACGATATGAACCTGCCCACCGCTCTGGAGATGGGACGTCGCCTGGGCCTGGCCCTGCCGGAAACCATCGAGATATTTGCTATCGAAGCTAAAGATGTGGTAACATTTGGTGACACATGCACACCAACCGTAGCCGCTGCTATTCCTATTGTGACCGAAATGGTTCTGCAAACGCTGGCTCTCGCAGAGTCGGCCACAACCCGATGACAGGAGGGCATCTGATGGTCTCACCCGAACTTTTGCGCCGTTTTCCCTTTTTCGCCGGCCTGGGCGACTAAGAACTCAAAAGCATCGCCATGATCTCCGAGGAGGAGAAATACGAAGCCAACACTTTTATCTTCCACGAGCGAGACAAGGCCGAAAAGCTATTCGTGCTTTTGGAAGGGACCGTTGACATTATGGTGGACACCGATGAAGAGGGTCTGCAGCACGAAACAGTGTCCACCTTAAGCCCCGGCGACGTCTTCTGCTGGTCGGCGGTGGTGGAACCCTACACCCTGACGGCCTCGGCCTTCGCTGCTACGCCCGTCACCGTAATCGCCATCGACGGAGCGGGGCTGCGCGCGATGTTTGAGTTGGATTGTCACCTGGGCTATCGCATTTTGCAAAAGGCGGCCCAGGTCATCTCCGACCGTCTCAAAGACACGCGCATTCAGATGCTCAGCCTGGTGCCGCAATAAGGCGTGTTTTGCGCTAATGTGGTAACACTTTAGTTTTGCGAGGTG
>JAJRXB010000152.1 GCA_024276515.1 Chloroflexota bacterium | reverse complement strand
TCAACCCACCGGCCCGATAACGCGCTCGTAGACTTTTTGATACGAGGCGATCATCGCCTGCTGCGAGAAATCCCGCTGGCCCACCTGCTGGGCCATCTTTTGCAGGTCTTCGTATTCACGGACCAGCGCTTCGACGGCGGTGAGAACGTCCGTTGGGGTAACGTTCGGCACCACTTTGCCGCAGCCCGTCTGCTCCACGTAATCCGACATAGGGATGGCCCGGCTGACGAGCACCGGCTTTCCGGCGGCCAGGGAATCCATCAGCGAGTGAGGATAAGCCCGGACGATGGCCGGGTCCGCAGCCAGCGTGATGCTGGCGTGCACACCGGCCAGCACCTGGTTGACGTCCACCAACTCGTTCAGAACCACCACCCGACTTTTCAGGTTCATACGGCGCACGCGACGTTCCATTTCTTCGGCCAGCACACCTCGCCACAGAAAAACCAGGTGCAATCGAGGGGATTGCTGCGCGGCCGACAAGAGCGCATCCACCCCTTTTGCCCGAAACTGCCCCCGCGTCCAGGGAGCAGAGCCAACCATCAACCTGATTTCCGACCGCAGCGGGAGGGGGGAACAGGTGAATCGGGTAGTATCAACGCCGGGACGGACCCGGGTGACGTTGTCCAGCCCCCACGATCTGAGGCGTTTCAGACTGCGCTCGTCGGACACAGTGACCGCAGCCAGCGAGTTAAAGAAAGCGACGTTAGGCCGCCGGGTTCCAACTCCGCAACTCAAGGTGTAGATGACCGGGCGGCGCAAGAGGCGCAAGATGGGGAAGGGGAATGGGTCGGGGTTATACAACTGGTGTAGCTGCAGGTTCGCTTCGCGCGCCCGGAGTTGCTTTAGCTTGTGAAATCCAAACAGCAGCCGGGGGACGTACACGGGGGAGTGTTGGTTGGGGTTGAGGTAAACCAGGTCGCCGCCAAAGTGCCCTCGCAGGGCGTTGATTTCCTGTGACATCGCCTCCCCCTCAGGCATTTTCGGGGGGAGAACGGTGAGGTGGTAGAGGATATTCATAATAGAAACTTTGGAGATCTTTTGCAGATAGAGAGCACACGTTCGTTTTGCCCTCCAAATCGGCCACGCAGCCCGTCGAGCAGCCCCAGGCAGATGGCGCGAGCGGTGGCCGGTTTGCCGTTCAATTGCACTTTCAAAGACAAAGCCAGACTATAGAGGCTCCAGAAGCCGTAGAATAGAATTTTCCAGTTGCGATGAAACTTGCGGATGAGAAGAAAGCGGTTTCGGATGATGTAGTAGGTGTGTAACGTGCTTCGAAGGTCGGACGACCGGTCCAGGTTGTGAAAGGCTCGCGCGCGGGTGTCAACGGCGCTAACGTAGCCACGCTGGCCGGCTCGCATACACAAATCGGCAACTTCGCTCCCGAAGAAGTAGTCCTCGTCCAACAGGCCAACCGTGCGAAAGACCTCGGCGCGCGCTATCACCACCGTCCCCGGCACGCATTCGACGGTGCGGACAGGATCACCGGGGGTCAGCTCAAGAATGTGCGACTGGTGGTGCCGGGCAGGATTTTTCCCCCCCGCCGAAAGCAACCTATCCCTTCTTTCGGCATCGAAAAGCAGCGGCCCGATGAAGCCAATCTGTTCGTTGGCCTGGAGGGTGTCCAGGAGCCGGATGACGTCATCTTCCGCGATGAAGGCGTCGTTATTCAACAGGAGAATCGGCGCGTTCCCTGTGGAGAGCGCTTCGGCAATTCCCCGGTTGTTGCCGCCGGCAAAGCCCAGGTTGTCCGAGTTGCGGACCAGCCGGACCTGGGGACACTCACGGGCAATGACCTCGGCGCTGCCGTCGGTGGAGCCGTTGTCCACCACCCAAATCGTCGGCTGCAGACGCTCCCAGGAAGCAACGTGACGGACGCAACGGATGGTATCGTCCGCCGCGTTCCAGTTCAGAATCACAATCGCCAGTTGCGCTTGAGTGCTGTGTATCATTTATTTCGGTGGTGTGTCTGCCCAACGAGGGGCGACCACATTCGCCTGAATTGGGTGTGTTTCATTTGACAGGACTTACGCAGTTGAATGCTCGGAGGGGGTTTGTAACCCCCGGTTGGAGTGCAAAACGCCTCTTGGGGAACTAGAACGCAGGTTACAAACCTGCTTCGAGCGTAATCGCCAGTTGCGCTTGAGTGCTACGTGTCATTTATTTCGGTGGTGTGTCTGCCCAACGAGGGGCGACTCTCGTGGTCGCCCCTGCGGTGGTGGTTAAACTGTAAGTGACGGGGAGATGTCATTGCGAGCAAAGCGACACTTGCACCGCACGCAAGTGCAGGTGAGCAATCTCCGGCCTGCAATGCGGAGATTGCTTCGTCCGTTTCACTCCCTCGCAATGACATATCACTTACTTTTCTACCACTACCGCCCCTGCGTTCACCTGAATTTGGGGACGGCCCCGGTTGCCCGGTCGGTTTGACTTGGGCGGAATTCTAGCATAACATAGTGGCGCGGTCAAAGGGGATGAACAGTGCCAGCCGACGCAATCTCTGAAATGCTGGCCGCCAAATACGACCTGATTTACCAGGACGAGGCGGTGAGCGAGCCAACAAAACAAGATTCTCACCACGTTCGGCCGGAGCCGGTGCGGGTCGAGGGCTGGCCGGCCAACCGGGCACAGGCTCTCGTCTACCTGGCTCAGCCCGGTGGCCGTCTGTTGGAGATAGGCTGTGGTCGCGGCGAAGTGCTGGCAACCCTGGCCCCCCATTTCGACGAAGTGGTCGGCACCGAATTATCCCCTGTCCGGGCAGAACGGGCACGTCGAGGGCTGGCTCACCTACCCAATTGTCGGATTCTCAACGAGCCGTTGGAAAGCCTGCCGGAGACGGTCAACCCTCCCTTTGATTGCATCGTCTGGGCCGATGTGTTGGAACACGTCATCGACGTGATCGGTGCTATGCACATTCTGGCCGGCTTGTCTCGCCCCGGCACGCAACTGGTTACAGTAACCGACAACGTCGCTTTTTTGCCTCAGCGCTTGAATCTGCTCCGTGGACGGGCACCCACCACTGCCTGGGCTGCGTACCCTAACGAGGGCTTTGCCGAGGACCCGGCCCAGACCGTTCTGCTTGACCTGGGACACCTCCACTATTTCACCTTTCGGCAGGTGGAGATACTCTATCGCCTGGCCGGTTTTCGCCCGGAGCGCCGCCTCGCCATTGGAAAGCCCTTTGGCCGCTTGCGCAATTTGTGGCCCACGCTGCTCAGCGGCCAGGTGTGTGTCTCGGGCACTTTCCAGGGCAAAAAGCCGTAGAGTAACCACCTTGACAATGTTAAGACCTTTCTCAATCCCACAGCGGGCACGGTCTGGAGACCGGCCCGAGCTTTGGGAGTTCTTTGAACGACTCCACTGAAAAAAGTCAGCAGATTGAGCGGATGGAGCGGATTATTATAGATTTTTCAGCTAAAAGCTGCTTAATCCGCTGACAATTTCTAAGAATTTGGATACCTGTGGCCTCGTCATTGCCTTTTTTCAGGAGAGTC
>JAJRXB010000151.1 GCA_024276515.1 Chloroflexota bacterium | reverse complement strand
GATCGACAGCCCCGATTCGTTTCTGGCGGCGGTGGAATACCTGACCGGAAGCGAGGGCTCCACCCCGTCCACCCTGGTGGACGACAACACCAACATCCCCACCGGCGTGAACTTCTACAGTCGTGACGGGGGCAGCAGTTGGCTCGAGCACTATGACTTCTGGCAGGACCCGCCCAACGTCGGCTACAACATGATCCGGGCCACGGTGGACACCAACCTCAACACACCGACGCCGACGCCCACACCCGGGCCGGGGGCGGTGCAACTGGGCTCACCCCTGGGCTACGGCAAACAGCACGCCCTGCTGCGGGATTCGAGCGGGACGGTGCACCTCTTCTACCGCGCTGGCGGCGGCAGCCAGGTGCTCCACGTGTGGTCGGCCGACGACGGCCAGACCTGGCTGCCGGCCACGCCGGAAGCGGTGTACACCGGCACCAACCTGGGCGGCTCGGTGGCCGTGGACGGCAGCGACGACCTGCACCTGATCACCGGCAGTTGGGACGGCGGCGACGCCATCTACCTGCGGCGCGAGGGGAGCGGCTGGTCGGCGCCGGCCGACATCGGCGACTGGGTCTTCGCCCGCAACGTGGCCGTGGACGGCAACGGGATGGTGCACGTGGTGTGGAGCAACGCCAACGTGATGTACACCCGCTTCGACGGGATCTCGTGGACGACGCCGGTGTCCATTGCTCAAGGAGCCTGGCACCCGGCCATCGCCATTGACCGGCACAACGGATTGCACGTGGTCTACAACGACAACGACTACTACCCGGCCTCGTGGGTCGAGACGCGGTACATCCGCTCCACCGATGGCGGCCATTCGTGGTCCAGCCCGGTCAATCTGAGCAATGACGAGGTGTGGTCCGGATCGGCAGCAGTGGCGGTGGATTCCCGTGACCGGGTGCACGTCACCTACATCGCCCGCTCGGAGGTGACCGATGGCGGCCTGTACTACACCATGTTCGACGGCACGGGCTGGACCACGCCGACGGTCATCAGCAGCGGCAATGCCGGGGTGCAAACCGGCAGCACCGGCCAGGAATCGGCCTCGATGGCCGTGGACGGGGCCGACAACTTGTTCGTGTTGTCCAAGGTCGTCAACCCGGCCGGCCGATGGGACATCATCCTGCGCTTCAAAGACAGTTGCGGCTGGCGACCGGCGATGGACCTGACCAACAATCAAGACGCCGACTCCGGCCAGCAGAGCATAGCCTACGGCCCGGTCACGGAAGCGGGACTGGATTTGATCTGGAAGACCGGCAACTACGTCCACTACAACCACCAGCCGCTGGAGCAACTGGGCCTGTGCCCCACCCCGACGCCCACGCCCACGCCGACGCCCACCCCCTGGAGCACCCACGCGCGGGTGGTGGACGAGGACGGGCAGCCGGTGGACGGGGCCCGGCTCTACCACAACGGGGCGCTGGTGGTTGACGCCGGGGGCAACGCCGTGTTGACGTCCAACGGCGGTGTGCTCAACTTCGACGCCCTCGACCCCGGCGACACGCTGGTGGCCCTGGTGCCGGTGCGCCAGCAGCCGACCGTTCGCGGGGCCCACGATGCCGACCCCGACCCGGCCTTCCCGTCGTCGGACTGGGCCTTCCGCACCTACCTCACCAACGTGGACGTCGGGGCCGACGGCACGCCCGTGGTCTATCACGTGCCCAACCCACCCACCGGCGAGCAGCAGTTGGTG
Organism: Chloroflexota bacterium; assembly: GCA_024276515.1. GTDB lineage: Bacteria > Chloroflexota > Anaerolineae > 4572-78 > NAK82 > JAJRXB01. Next base: position 1,373 of record JAJRXB010000151.1, on the reverse strand, counting down.
GTCAAGAAGAGCAATTCGCTGACCCTGTTCAACGTGGTGGTCTCCCTGGAATGGGACGCCACCCTCACCTACACCGGGCACATCTCCCGCGCCTTCCGGATGGCCTCGGACTACCTGTACGACGTGACCGACGGCCAGATGGCCTTCGGCCGGGTGACGGTCTACGACAACGCCGCCCACTGGACCGACGCCGACTTCCAGGTTTCGGCCAAGAACGCGGTGCGGCCCTACGCCTACGTGGGTGGCCTCTTCTCCGCCGACCCGTCGCAGTGCATCCGGGTGGGGCGGCTGTGGGACGGTCAGTCCGGCAACCACGGCCATTGGGATGAGCCCGACGGCTACCGCACCCTGATCCACGAGTTCGGCCACTACGCCCTGTCGTTGTATGACGAGTACTTCTATTATCTGTACGACGAGAGCGGCCGGCTGCTCGGCGAGGGGGAGGGCCATTGCACCTCACCCGACATCGAGACCAACGACCGGTACGACACCAACGCCAGCATCATGTATTGGCAGTACAACGCCTCGGAACTGGCCATGGCCGGCAGCGTCCAGTGGGGGGCCTGCTGCACGCAGACGGTGCAGTGGCAGGTGAACGGCGAGTCGGACTGGGAGACGGTGGTGGGGCGATATGGCGACGATAGCGGGCAGGACCGCTGGTCGCTGCTCACCCCGCTCGGCCGGGGTATCGTCACCGGGCCACAGGGGTTGACCTTCGCCGCACTGCCGGTCATTGACACCTCGCCGGCCATGAGCAGCACGGCTCCGGTCAAGGAGCTGTACGTGGACGGTCCCAACGACTCACACGTCGGGGCCATCGTCACCCTGTACACCACCCAAAACGGCCACCCGGTGGCCGTGGATCAGGGCTTCACCGACCGGGACGGACACATTGCCATCTACGGGGCGGTGGCCGGCGACACGGTGCGGGTGGCCTCGTGGGACGGGGCCTTCGCCGGGCGGGTGACCATCGGCCAAGAGAAGGAGTACCACTTGCTGTTGGGTGGTTTGGGGCTGGGGGCGGCGGCCACGGGGAAGAATCGCTACTTCGACATCAGGCCCGGCGCTGACGGTCACAGCCTGAACCTGCGGGTGTACGGAGTGTTGGGCGGTGGGGTGCTGCAGGCCACCGCTACCCAGGCTGGGAGCGATACATCGCTGACCACCGACCTGGCCTACGCCAGCGCCCTGGGGGCCTACACGGGGACGGTCAGCTTCGCTATCCCGCGCCTGGGCAGTGGCAGCGTGCGGGTGAGCGGCACGGACGGCGAAGGGGGGGCGGTGGACATGAGCAGCGCCTACAGCCTGCTGGCCGTTTCCCCGACGGTGGGCAGCGACCTGTTCTCCGGCGACGGCAACCTGGCGCTGCACGT
>JAJRXB010000150.1 GCA_024276515.1 Chloroflexota bacterium | reverse complement strand
CCAGATCTCCCGGCCGCTTTGGGCCTCCAGGGCGTAAAGATTGCTGTCCCAACAAGCGGCATAGACCACGCCCTCGTGGACCGTGGGCGTGGCCGCGAACCAACCGCCGCCCTCGAAACTCCACTGCTCCCGTCCATCGGCCAGGTCCAGGGCCAGCAGGCGGTTCTGCTCGGTGCCAAAGAACAAGAGTCCGGCGCCCACCGCCGGAGCGGCCCGCCCCCAGCCCGCCATCTCCACTTTCCAATGCCGCTTCCCCGTGGCCGCATCTACGGCATGGAGTACCCGGTCGCCGCCCGCGACATAGACCAGGTCGCCGTGGACCGCCGGGGCCGAAAGGTTCAGCGCACCGCTGTCGTACCGCCACAGGACCCGGCCGCTCTCGATGTCCAGGGCCAGTAGCGGCTTGTCCGGCGCAAGGTCGCCGAATTCGGCGGCGCTGACATACAGCCGTCCCTCGCCCAGGGCCAGGCTATCGGCGGGCGCGCCGTGGGGCAGGGGCTGCCGCCACAGCGCCTCCCCGCTTTCCAGGTCCACGGCGTGGACGGCGCCGGGCCGCTCCCGGCCTCCCGCGTCGCCCAGGAGGAGGACGCCGCCGCTCCGGGCCGGGGACGTACTGCGCACCCTGGCCCCGGCGCGGTAGGTCCACACCTGGCTCCGCGCCTCCGGGGACGGGGGACGATGCCAGCCGCAGGCCGGGCAATCGGGCGCGTCCAACAGGAGCGTGTCGCACTGGGGGCAGAAAATGGTCAGGTCCATGGCTATATCCTTTCTTTGTCGGCGGTCATCCCCGGATTCGAGGCTTTGGCCGGTTGCGGGCCGGGGTTCCGGCTAAAGCCTCGAGTCCCATTACACATCCCCCGCCCCGGCGTTCCCACGCAGAGCGTGGGAACGAGAGAGCAGAGCGTGGGAACGAGAGAAATTGCGGCGGATTCTGGGAGGGGGGCATTCGCCCCATACGCATCAAGTTAATAATCGGTGAAGTTATTAGCCGATGTGTGCTACTCACTTGGCAAACGCAAGTTTCTGTGGTATATACTTTGCAACTTCCCTGAAACGGAGAGATTTGCATATGAAACTCAACTTGTCGGACAGCGGTACCTTGGTCAATGATTTCTTTGGAAAGGCCGTCGAAACTGTAGCTCGATCGACAAAGTTCGTACAACGTGTTTCCCCTCTGAATGGTCGGAAATTCTTGCAAGCTACAGTCTTGGGCTTCATCGAGAAACCGGACGCCAGCTTGAGCGACCTGGCCCAAGCCTGCCTTGACCTGGATGTTGAGATCTCAGCCCAGGGTCTCGACCAGCGCCTCAACGAACGAGCGGTCGACTTTCTGAAAGAGATGTTCAGCGAAGCCATGGACCAGTTCAAGAACGAGATGCCGCTCTCCCTGTCTGTGTTGCAGCAGTTCACAGCCGTTTACCTCACAGATAGCAGTGTGCTTCCTCTGCCAGTCAATATGGCTGACGAGTTTCCTGGTTGCGGTGGAAATGGCCCTGTTGCCAGTTTGAAAATACAGCTGGTCTTCGACTTCCTGCAGGGTAATCTGGCTCAAGTGGCATTCCGGCCCGGTCGTGAGCCGGACCAAAAGTACCGAGACTACCTGGAGATCCTGCAACCAGGTTCGTTGAGCATCACAGACCTGGGCTACTTCCACCTGGACAGCTTCAAAAACATCATGTTTGAGCGTGATGCCTACGTTCTCAGCTGGCTTTTGCCCTCAACCGGCTTATTGCTCCCAGAGGGTGAACCCCTTGACTTGGCGATGATGCTGCGCCAGCACCCGCGTGAGGCCTTTGAGATGGATGTGCTGCTGGGCAAAAAGAAAAAGCACCAACTACCCTGCCGCTTGATTTGCATTCCAGCACCCCAAGAAGTAGCTGAACAGCGGCGGCGCAAAGCCAAAGAAACGGCTCGGCGCAAAGGGCGGACCCCCAGCCAAGCGCATCTGGCCTTGATGGATTGGACCTTGTTCGTCACCAACGTGCCCAGCAGTATGCTGTCCATCGAACAAGTCGCCCTCCTGTACCGCGTCCGCTGGCAGGTGGAACTCGTGTTCAAACTGTGGAAAAGTTACTGCGGCCTGAAGCGAATCGTGGGCCTGCGCCGCGAACGAATCATGGTGGAACTGTATGCCAAAATGATAGGCATCGTGCTCACTCATTTCCTGATCGCCCCCCTACGGATGTCTCAGGGCAGCCAGACCCATCGAGAAATCAGCCCTATCAAGGTGCGAAAGACTTTCCAACGTTTCGCCCGAGACCTGAACCGCAGCCTTGGCTCGTTGCCTTCCTTTCAGGACGTATTGTGCGAGATGTTAGCCTGCATTCAGCGGTTTGGCTTCAAGGAAAAGCGCAAGAAAAACCCGAACGTGTGTCACGCCCTGACCCAGGTCTCCATTATGTGCGGTTTGGATGCCGGCCCGCATGGAGAACAGCCGTTGACCATTTATTAGCTTGATGCGTATGGGCATTCGCCCCCCTCCCAGACCCTCCCCCCAGGAGCCGGCGGCCAGAAACCGGCAATCAGAACCCAGAAACCAGAAGATTAGAGAGAAGACGTGGGCGACAGGCAGCACCGAAACCCACCGTCGCCGTCGTAGAGGCCGGGGAAGCCCCAGCCGCGAGACGCGGCACGCGCCCCGCTGTGGTCAAAGTTCCACGAGCCGCCCCGCAGCACGCGGGACTTGCCCGATTCCGACCCGGTGGGGTTCCGGGAGGGGGACCTGGAGTAGTACGCCTCGTCGTACCAATCGGCGCACCACTCCCAGACGTTGCCGGCCATGTCGGCGCAGCCGTAGGGGCTGTCCCCCGCCGGGCTGTAGGCCCCCGCCGGCGTCGTGCCTCCTTTGCCTCCCTCTTTTGTGTTCGCCCTGGTCGGGTCCCACTCGTTCCCCCAGGGGTACACCCGCCCCTCGGTCCCCCGCGCCGCCT
>JAJRXB010000149.1 GCA_024276515.1 Chloroflexota bacterium | reverse complement strand
GGAATCACCCCGGAATAGGGGTTCCGGGGCTACGAGATGGGGCGATGAGCATCCCGCAGCGCCGGAATCCCTATTCCGGCGCGGGCAGAAAATACAGCCTTTCAATACGCAATTGGTATAAAATTAAGATGCGATTGCCCTGATTGGGTATAAGGTACGGCTTGACAGGATGTCCCCCTCGGTTTACCATGAAAACAACTTCGGCTCTTTAAATTCACCGCTCATGTTTTTGAATGTGTAGGCACAAGGCCTTGCGCCCTTACCCAGGCTTTAGGCCAGGCACCTGATTTGCTCCATCTGGCCGAGTAGTTGCCTTTTCTGAACATGAGCCATATTCACACACCAATGAACCGAGACGAACTGCGGTCGGCGCAACAAGAAATCTTTGACACCCTCGTTCCTGCCCTCATCGTGGGGACGCTGGTGATTGGCTGGTTGGTCTTTGCTCTTTCTTGGCCAACCCAGGCGGCCGACGCTCAAACCCAATCGGCTCTCGTCGGACGCTGGATGGCGACGACGGGGGCCGTTTTGCTCGTTGGCGGGCTGGCCTGGGCAATGCGGAAGCGCGGCCACTTTCGGGCGGCCACACACATCCTGGTCGTCGGGTTCACAGCCCTGATTGCCGCTGCGCTAGCGCTGTGGCCAGACGCTTCGACCAGCATCCTCCCTTATCTGTACCCCCTGGTTGTCATCATCGCCGGTTTTCTCGTCCGCCCGGCCACCGCGCTCCAGATGGTGGGGGTGATCGTGTTGGTGACGGCAGCCGCGCTGCTTGCCGGCGGACACCTTACCGTGCAATCCGCTGCCCAGCTTTTGCCCGCGCTGCTGCTGACCAGCCTGTCGGCCGTCCTGACCTGGTTGAGCGCCGGCCGCATGGTGGCTGCCCTCGACCGGGCTGCCCGGAGTGAGGCGCAGGTCCAGCAACAGGCGGGGGCTTTTCGGGCAGGCCAGCAGCAGGTTGAACACGCCGTCGCCTATCTGCAAGCCAACCGGGACCGGCTGGCCGAGGCGCGCCGCACTCTGAAAGAGACCCAGTCTGCCACGGCCCGTCTTATCGCCAACCTCAGCCGCGACTTTCGCGCCCCTCTCAACGTCATCACCAACTTTGCCTACATCCTGGCCGAGGGGCGTCGAGGCTCCGTGACCGGCGAGCAGCAAGGCTATTTGCAGCGCATTTACAAGGCGGGCGAACACTTGCTGCGTACCCTCAGCGATCTGGCAGACCTGGCAAAAGTCGAGGCGGGCGAGTTTGAACTGAATCGCCAACCGATCGACCTGGCTCAACTCAGCCAGGAAGCCATCCAGTCTGTGCCGACCACCGTCGCTGGCCGGCAACTGGAATTGCACAACGCCGTCCCCGCTGACCTGCCGCAGCCTGTCGCCGACGAAGCCTGTGTCCGCCAGATATTGCTCAACCTGCTCGAAGCCACCGTCCAACGCGCCGGGCGGGGACACGTGACGCTGAGCGCCGAGGCCCAAAACGGGGAGGTCGTGGTCAGTGTATCCGGGGCCGGGGTAGAGTTGGAAGACGTGGACCAGGTCTTCGAACCCTTCAGCCGTCCCGGCCAGGCCGCCCTCGCCACCGGCCTGGGCCTGCCCATCAGCAAGCGACTGATAGAGTTGCACGGCGGACGGGTGTGGGTGGAGAGTCGCCCGGATGCCGGGTTCACCTTTTATTTCACCCTGCCGCTCCAGCCGCCACCCCCCCTTCCGGCGGACGAGAGAGACGCCGAGGACGAATTGCCCGACTTTGAGACGCTGCTGCTCGCCTTGCGGACGGACGAGGGAGGATCGGAATCTCCCCCACACGCCCGGTCGCAGTTGAGCCCTGGGTCGCGTGTGGCCCCCACCGTGCGGGAGCGGTTCGTCGCCGTGGGCCTGGTGGGGTTGTTCTCGATTCTGGCTCTCATCGTCGGGGGGCTGGCGTTGCAGTCGCGGGGCGCGCAGTCTCAGTATGCCGCGACCATCGTGCCAACAGTCCCTCCGGTCACCACACCGACCGCCATCCCCCTGGTGGTGGTAGCGTCGCCCACACCCGGCCCCACCTCGACCTTCACGCCTTCGCCAACGCCAACGGCCACGGTCCCGACTGAGACTGCCGGCGGCGCTGCCGGGCCTCAGACGCCCACAGCGTCGCCCAGTCACACGCCATCTCCCACCGCGACTGCGATCCGCCCGACGGCGATGCCGTCTCCCCCGAGGGTGACGCCCCCTCCACCGAGGGCGACGCCGACGGCCGCCCCTTCGCCTCAGCCGCGCATCGTTTTCGTCGCCAATCGTGAGGGGCAATTCGATCTTTACACCATGTCGCTGGACGGGACCGACCTGACGCGCCTGACCACAGACCCGGCTGACGACCGGTCGCCGGTGGTGTCGCCCGATGGGAAGCGCATCCTGTTTAGCTCCGAGCGGGGCGGGAATCGTGACCTGTACGTGGTCAACGCCGAGGGTGGTGGTTTGGCCCGTCTGACCAGCGACTCGGCTCACGACGAAGCTCCGACCTGGTCACCCGACGGGAGACGTATTGCCTTTGCTTCCTACCGGCAGGGGAATTACGATATTTACGTGGCCAACGCCGATGGCAGGGGGGTGTCGCCGCTGACGACCAGTCTGGCCTGGGAGGGATCGCCGGCCTGGTCGCCCGACGGGCGGTGGATCGCTTTCGTCTCGGACCAGACGGGCCATTACGAAATCTACGTGATCGGCAGCGATGGCAGCGAACTGACCCGCCTGACCGAAGGGGGAAGTGACCACGGGGCACCGACCTGGTCACCGGATGGGAGCCGGCTGGCGTTCCATGCGGTGGACAGCGCATCTCCACCGGGGGGCCGTCCCCGGCGCTCTATCTTTGTGGTGGACGCCGACGGGGGACACCTCACCCGGCTGACCGACGCCACCGCCGATGACGTGGACCCGGCCTGGACGCCCGATGGCCGCATCCTCTTCGCCTCAAATCGAGGTGGCAACTTCGACCTGTATCTCGTCGCGCCCGACGGGGGCGGCCTGATCCGCCTGACCGACACCCCCTTCGACGAGCTGGAACCGGCCTGGTCGCCCGGCTTCTGAGGCGTGTTTTAAAAGCGCTCGTAGTAACGACTTCAGTCGTTTGAATAAATGAGGGACATGTCTCAGACCTGTCCCTACTCCTCCAGGAAGCACACCACCCCGGCTGCGATGCCCCGCGCGACCAGCTTGGGGCGACGGACCAACAGGGCCCGGTCGTCCAGCAAAAAGCCCATCTCGATGATAGCCCCCGGCGTGTAATAATCGATCTCACGGAAGGCGTGGTAGTTGGTCATGTTGTCGGTGATGCTGCTGGGGTGACGGGGGAGGCCGGTCGCCGCTTCGTATTCCCGGTAAAGACAGTCTACCAGTCTGTCTTCGGCCTCGGGGATGGCACTGTCGGTGACGCGGGCTACTTTGAAGCCAGTAGCTCCCGGCACGTCGCACGAGTCGGCGTGGATGGAGACCAACGCATCGGCGCGGTAGCCGGCCAGCCGGTCGTCGAACTCCTCCAGCAAGTCAACCTGGTATCCCTTGCGTTTGAGGAGCGCCACCACTTCCTGCGCGACGGCCATGTTCACCTCGGCCTCGGTCAACCCGTCGGGGCAAACTGCGCCAGAGTCGTAGCCGGCGTGCCCGGCGACGATACCAACACGCGGCGCAGTCGGCGTCGATTCGGTCAGCGCAGGGCCGTTGCCCGAAACGACGGGGGGATAATCTTCATTCTCCGGGCCTGTCGCCGTGGTTGGTTGACTCTCCCCGCCGGTGAAGAGCTGCACCCCGATCAAAGCCGCCGCCAGCAGCGAGGCGACGGCAGTGATCAGCATCACCCGTCCCGCTATTACCAACATCTGGCGACGTATCGGGGACGTCGCCTCATTCCGCTTTTTACGCGCTTGCATAACCCTATCTTACCACAATCGTGGGGAAGACGAAACCGTAGGCGAGTGTAATGGAGTTGTCCCCTTTTCCCAGACCTCGGAGGTTTTCAGGAGTGATTTTGTCAGCAAATCAACCAGATAATCAGGGTAGCTTCGCCAGCAAAGAGGCTGCCGGAAACCTCCGAGGTCTTTCTCCGACAAACTGCTGGAAAT
>JAJRXB010000148.1 GCA_024276515.1 Chloroflexota bacterium | reverse complement strand
TCTGATGTTCAGACGCTCATGGATATTGCTGAGGTGCAGAAGAATCTCTTCGTAGCTCATCGTCAACCAACGGGGGGACTACCCCAAATGCTACTGCCAATAAAGGGTTCGAGTCTCGCTGGGTGGGCTGACGGGTTCTCCTACCCGCTGCCCGTCTTCCGTCTCCGTAACCCGTTCAACGTAAACGTACCATTCGTAAGCGCGGCCTGTTTCCTGGTCTGCTTTGCCCCAATAAAAGTCGGCCGGGATTTGCCACGTGGTCTCTTTCAGGTTGTTGCCACCTCGTTGAGCGAAGACGCCACCCTCGGACCAGGAAAGACGCACGGCGTACCACTCGTCCGCCGCCAGCGGTCCCACCGGCTCCCAGCGCAGGATGACGAATTGCTCGCGCCCGACGAAGATTTCGCCGTCTGGCGGGCCGACCAGCACCGGAGCCTGAAAGCGTGGCGTCGGCGTGGGGGTGACGGTCGGGGTGGGGGTCGCCGTCGCCGGCAGAGCCGGTGCGGTCGTCGCCACCTCTGTCGGGGTGAGCGTTGGCGTCGCCGTCAGGGTGGGCGATGGGGTGGACGTGGCCGTCGCCGTGGGCGTGCTCGTTGGGGTGGACGTGGCCGTCGGGGTGCCGGTGGTGGTGGCCGTCGGCGTGGGGGTGGGCATAAAGAAGGCTACCACCTGATCAGCCCCGCGCCCGACCCTTGACCCGACGTCCGGCCCGATGCGGATCACACCAAAGATGCTGACCGCCACCAGAAGGGCAATCCCCACGACCGGAACGTATTTCCCTGGCGGCCAGATCGGGAACGGCGCCGGTTCCAAATCGGCCCCACAGGTGGGGCATACCTGATAGACGCCGCGAGTCCGGGTGCCACACACGCGACACGTGATTCGGTCTCGCCTGGCCGGGTGGGGCAGGCCACAGGTTGCGCAGAGCGCCCACTCGCTTTCGACGGGGCTGTGGCAACGGGGACACCGGGAAGTCATCAGAACAGGCTGACCCAGTCTATGGTGGTGATCGGCCGGACGATGTCGTAATAGCTGATGACCAGCATCAGCACCATCAAGATCGCCAGCCCGACGAAGTGGATGAGACCCTCCCGGGCCGGGTCCACGCGCCGGCCACGAATGGCCTCGATGACGATGAAGAAGATGCGGCCACCGTCGAGGGCCGGCAGGGGCAACAGGTTGGTGATGGCCAACGCCGTGCTGATAAGGCCAACGAGGTTGAGCAGGGGGAACCACCAGCCTGTCTGCACCGAAGCCTGCACCGCCGAGGCCGTCTGCTGGTAGATGCCGGGAGGGCCAATGGGACGGACCATCTCGGCCGGGATGAGGCCCCGTAGAAGCAAGATGGGCACAGTAACGGTCAGCGCAATGGTGCCAAACGTTTGCTGAACGCCCAACCACAAGGCCTGTCCCAGGGGATAATACCGGCGCTCGATCTTTGAGACCACCGGTTGGATGCTGATGCCAATCGCCCCTTCCCCTTCGGGGGGGGTAACCCTGGGCGTGAGCCTGACCTGGAGAGTCTCCTTCCCGCGTTTGATGCTCAGCACCACTTCCTGACCACGCCGCCGATTGGATAGGGACACCAATTCCTCTGGCGATTTGACGGGGACGCCGTCAATGGAGGTGACGATGTCGCCCACGCGAAGGTCGGCCTCGTCGGCCGGAGAGCCAGAAGCGATGCCGCTGATCATCACGTTATCGGTAGCGACCACCTCCGGCGCGCCCAGCATAAAGGAGGCAGCGAAGACAACGATCGCCAGCAAAATGTTCATGGCAGCGCCGGCCACCAGCACGGCGGTGCGGACTCTTTTGCTTTTGCTGGCGAAGCTGCCGGGTGCGGTGGGGTCCTCTTCGCCCAGCATGCGCACGTAGCCGCCAAAGGGGATCGCGTTGATGGTGTATTCGGTGCCGCGCTCCAATTGCTCAACGACGCTGACCGGCCGGCCAAATTTCTGGGCCGCCTCTTCGTCGGACATCTTATCGGGGACCGGCTGGATGCGTGTGACCACCACCCGGCCGTCGGGCTGTGTTTCGCTTTCGTAAACTACCCGCGAACCCACCTCGATCTGGCGCGAGACGTTGGTCTTGCGCCCGATGATCATCTCTTTCCTGTCGAGAACGATCTTACCTTCGCTTTGCCAATATTTCAACAGCCGTGGCGGGTAGCCAAAGGCGAATTCTTCCACGACCACGCCCGTCCGTTTAGCGACGATGAAGTGACCAAACTCGTGCACAAACACCAGTAAGCTAAGCACTATGGCAAAAGCAACAACCGTCAACATATCCTTATCCGTTCCTTTCGATGACCGCAACCCTTTTCATTTGTAATTATACCCGACCCTGGCTGTTCTGCAAAAAAGGAGCTCTGACGGGGCGACCGCAAGTGCCCCGTACGGGGTACACGGGTTCGCCCCCTCCCTCTCCCAATTTGGGAGAGGGAGGGGGTTGGGGGGAGGGAGAGGGCAAGCCCTCGCACTCCCAAACGTCATCAACGCTTAACGGGGAGACTACCTCTCAGCCTGTCCGCCCCTGAACTTCGTAGGGGAGGGTGAGGGTGGAGGGGACGCCAGAGAAACTGCCTACGTCTCGGACGGAATCTCTCTCCGGGCGAGATGCCACCTTCCCCCGACCCCTCCCTGTCAGGGAGGGGTGAACGTTACCTCATTTGAAACACACCCGTTTCAAAACGCGACAGGGACGAAGCATTGCCTCGTCCCTGTCGCAGCGATTCCTGTCGCTCACATTGGCATAGTGTGCGTTGTGTGTTGTAGGGGCAACCCTCGCGGTCGCCCGCCCCGGGCAACCGCGAGGGTTGCCCCTACCGAGCACCGTATGCCAATGTGAGTGATTCCTTTTTCGGTAGTGGTAGAAAAGTAAGTGATGTGTCATTGCGAGGGAGTGAAACGGACGAAGCAATCCCCGCTTTGCAGACCGGAGATTGCGTCGCTTCGCTCGCAATGACATCCCCCGTCACTTACAGTTTAACCACCACCCCTTTTTCATCGGGGCGATGATGCCGAAGAGAGCAACGCACTCCGTCAGCGGCAGAGATAGTCGCTGCCGCTTTCTCCCCTCGCCACCTCGTAGCCCCGGAATAGGGATTCTGGGGCTACGAGATGGCGATGAGCGCCGGAATCCCTATTCCGGCGCGGGCAGAAAATACAGCCTTTCAATAGGCAATTGATATTATTTTTTCCGGTGGCAACGAGTCCGTCACAATTGCCGATTACCGCCGGAGCGCCCGGCGCACGCCCTGAGCGATCAGCCCGGCGACCAGCAACGCAGCCAACGCGACCGTGACCGTGATAGAGGTGCCGGGCAGCGTGCCCGTTTCGGGCAGCAACACGTCTCCGCCGCCGACCTGGAAGCCCACCCACCAGTAGTGGATCAGACCGCCACCCTCGTTGCGCTGCTCGGCGCGGACGGCGTAGCTGCCATCGGCGGTGTCATCGGGCACGACGATGGTCGCCGAGAAGGTGCCATCGTCGGCCGGGTCAACCGTCACCTCGGCGATAGCGCCTTCGCCGGTGTCGCCGTTGGTCACGATCATCACCTTTACCGGTATCCCGGCTTTGGCCCCTGTGCCGGTGACGGCGATGTCGGTGCCGGGGTCGCCGTTGATGGGGCTGATGCTGATGCGGAGGGTCGTCTCGCCACCGGCCAAAGCAGTGGAAACAGAAAGCAAAAATAGCGCAGCCAGAACCAATACGACGATAATTCGACGGGCCATGGTCAACACCTCCTGTTGAGGGAATCCCTCCCCGATTTTGGGCAGACCGGGGGGGAACCGGCTCCCCGGCCTGCAGCGCTGGCGCACCCCAAAATTTGGGACACCCCTGTTGCGGCAGGGTCATTTCGTTATGGAATCTCGTTATGTTTACGGCCAGTATACCCCAAATCAGACTATATGTCAAGTTATTATGGTTATGTGGGGGCACGGACGATCTGTTTTGAATGCACCCAAAACAGATCGTTCGGGCATCGAGTTTTTCCTTTATCCTTGACATTTTGCGCAAGGTTTGTTATCGTTACACCATAGTGCTTGTCCAGAAACAACTTCTACTTTTACGCTCAGTTTTACGCCCTAATTTGCCGACAGAAATGCGAAGTTATTGACGGACGGACAAGTACATAGCCGCTTGATGAGCCGTTGAGGAAGGGGGCATTGTGGGAGGGACATCTATCGGCCTGGACCTGGGACTCTATCGGCGCGGCGTGGTGGTCTCTGAATCACCCGAGGTGCGTCTGAGCGTGATCGACATTGACCCCGGCCTCACCCGGGGGACGATCCTGTTTGTCCATGGCTTCGGCGGGCGGGCCACACAATGGAAATATCAACTGGCCGAATTCTCCACCAACTACCGGGTGATCGCCCCCGACCTGCGCGGACACCATCGCTCCAGCAAGCCTCACACCCGCTACACCGTGGACGAGTTCGTGGACGACCTGGCCCACGTCGTGAAAGCCCTGGACGTGGCTAAACCCTTCGTTATGGTGGGGCACTCCTTCGGCGGCGCGCTGGTCGCTGCCTACGCCACCCGCTACCCCGACGACCTGGAACAATTGGTGTTGATCGCCACCGCCTCCCAGTTTCCCCTCGTCTGGCCGGCGCGTGCGGCCTTTCGGCTGCCGGTAGCCATCCTGCAACCCATCAGCCGGTTCTTGCGACGGGCGCTGTCGGCGCCGCCGCACGTCCTCAAAGCGTTTTATCACAACGCGATGGCCTCCTGGGATGGGGGGGAGGTCTTCCCCCACGTGCAAAAGCCTACCCTGGTGATCGTAGGCCACCGCGACCGAGTCTTCCCACAAGCCACCTTCGCCGAGGTCCCCCGGCTCCTGCCAAATGCCGAGAGCGTGGACGTGGGAGCCTCGGCGCACCTGGTTCCTCTGGAGCGACCGGAGGCGGTCAACCGGGCCATCAGCCGGTTTTTGGGCGACGGGGCCACTTCCTGGCGGGCCAGGGCACAAAATCGCATCGCCCGCCGGCGACCCTGGATCAAATATTACGAGGCGGGCGTCCCCCCCACCGTCGCCATCCCGCGTCAGCCGCTTCACCGCTTTTTAGAGAGCGCCGCCCAGCGACGCCGGCTGCGCACAGCGTTGATCTTTCACGGACGGCGCGTCAGCTATTGGGAGCTGAACGAAGCGGCCAACCGCTTTGCCGTGGGCTTGCAACGCCTGGGCGTGCAAAAAGGGGACCGGGTCATGTTGCTGCTGCCCAATATGCCCCAGTCGGTCATCGCCTATTACGGCGCGCTGAAAATCGGCGCGGTGGTGGTGTTGACCAATCCCCTCTTCGACGAAGCGACCCTCACCTATCAGTTGCGCGATTCCGGGGCCGAAACGTTGGTGACGATGGGTCCCTTCTACCCGATGGTCCGGCGGGCGCAGCAAGATACCGGCCTCAAGCGCGTCATCGTCGCCAATATCAGGGATTATCTGCCACCGCTTAAGCAACTGGCCTTCGCCCTGACCCGAGAACGGGCGGAGGGCCATCGGGTGGACCTGAGCGGTGAAGACGGCGCCTATCGGTGGGGGGAAGTGGTCTATCCCGGGCTGGCCCGTCCCACCCCGGTTGACGTGTCCCCCGACGACCTGGCGCTCATCCAATACACCGGCGGCACCACCGATCGTCCCAAAGGGGTGATGCTTTCCCACTACAACCTGGTCGCCAACACCGTCCAGGTGCGCCACTGGCTGGCCGACGTGGAGGAGGGCAAAGAGGTGGTGCTGGGGGTGCTCCCCTTCTCCCACTCCTACGGGATGACCGCCTGCATGAACGTGGGCATCAGCCTGTCGGCGACCATTGTGCTTTTGCCCACCTTTGCCACGCAAGAAGTGCTGGAGACGATCAAGCGCTACAAGCCGACTCTCTTCCCCGGCGTGCCGACCATGTACACCGCCATCAACGACTATCCCGGCGTGCGCCGTTTTGGCCTCTCCTCCATCCGCGCCTGCATCAGCGGCGCGGCCCCCCTGCCCATCGAAGTGAAAGAAGCCTTCGAACGCTTAACGCGGGGCCGGCTGGTGGAAGGCTACGGGCTGACCGAGGCCAGCCCGGTGACACACATCAACCCGCTGGGAGGTCGCCAGGTGACGGGTTCCATCGGGCTGCCGATTCCCAACACCGACGCCAAAGTAGTGGACCTGTACACAGGAGAGGATTTGCCACCCGGCGAGGTGGGCGAACTCCTGGTGCGCGGTCCCCAGGTGATGCAGGGCTATTGGCATCGGCCCGAAGAGACGGCTCGCGCGCTAATCCCCGATCCGTCCGGCAAAGGCGGCCCCTGGCTGCGCACCGGCGACGTGGCCATGGTCGACGAGGACGGCTACTTTCGCATCATCGATCGCAAGAAAGACATGATCATCGCCGGTGATTACAACGTCTTCCCCCGCGACGTGGAGGAAGTGCTGTACGAATCGCCCAAAGTGTTCGAGGCCGCCGTCGTCGGCGTCCCCTACGGGGCTCAGGAGCAGGCCGTGGAGGCGCTGATCAAGGCTTACGTGGTTTTGAAGCAAGGGGAGCGGGCCACCGAGGAGGAGATTCTGGCCATGTGCAAAGCTCGCCTGGAAGAGTGGGCCGTCCCCGACCGGGTAGAGTTTCGCACTGAACTCCCCAAAAGCATGGTGGGCAAAGTGTTGCGGCGCATACTGGCCGAAGAAGAGATGAAGGACAAATGTGGATAATGGTAACTATTCACCTTATGCTCGGAGAGGGTTTGTGATAAGCCTTGCGAAGGTGTAAGCGTTCACCCCTCCCTGTCAGCTTATCATTACCCACATCTCGCCTTGCTGACGCCCGCCCCGAGCTTAAGCTCAGGGCTAATAGCCCAAGCACGTTGAAACGTGCTGTCTTTGCCCAGAATCGGGGGAGGAGCAGTCGGCTTGAGCCGACTTTAGCTAT
>JAJRXB010000147.1 GCA_024276515.1 Chloroflexota bacterium | reverse complement strand
CGCCTCCGGCGCTTCGCGCAGCAAGTCCAGCGCGTGGGGCAGGGCGGGCAGAATGCTTTCCAGATTCTCGCGGACGGCCTTGGGGCTGCCGGGCAGATTGACGATGAGCGTTTGCCCTCGGATGCCGGCGACTGCCCGGCTGAGCATCGCGTGCGGGGTGACGCGCAGGCTGTCGTGCAGCATGGCAAAAACCAGCCCCGGCGCTTCCCGCTCGATGACTGCTTTGGTCGCTTCGGGAGTCACGTCGCGGGGGGAAAAGCCGGTGCCGCCGGTGGTGAGAATCAGGTCCAATTGCCGTTCGTCGGCCCAGTTGACGAGGGTGTCGCAGATGCGGTCGAATTCGTCGGGGATGATGGCGTATTCGGCCACCTCGGCTCCCAGCCGCTCGACGACCAATTCACGGATGACCGGGCCGCTCCGGTCTTCGTACTCGCCGGCCGCGCCCCGGTCGCTCAGGGTGAGGATGCCGACCTGAGTCATAACTCACTCTTCCACGATCTGCCGCCAGGGGCCGTGGATGCCGTCGTCGGTGACGCCGTAGTAAACGTGGAGCGTGCCATCCGGGTCGCGTTGCACCAGGTCGTAGCGGCGTTTGCCGGCGCGTTTGTAGCGTTTGAGCAGGCCGATGTCCCCCTGCCATTGCACGTCTTCGGGCTTGACGGGGTGCTTGAGCGACTGGTTGATGGCGTATTGCCACAGTTTGCGCGCCGATTGCTGGGTGACGTTGTGCACCACGTTGCCGTTACGCAGGTCCTTCATGCTGTAATATCGGTTCCCCTTGCGTTCTTCGGAAAACGCAATCTCTACCCCCGTCTTGGGCGGCGCAGCCCGGCCATTGACCGGGGCGGGTTCCGCCTCCTCCACTGTCGCCGGTTCGGCTTCTGGCGGGGAAGGCGCAGTCGCTTTGAGCTTTTTCATCACCAGTCCCACGATCTCGTCGCGGACGGCCATGTTGGTTTCGGACTCGTCGCGGACGTAAATTTTGTTCTCGTCCACGGCGTATGGCGGATCGTCGCCGACCGGGACTACCACGCGCAACACCTTGCGCCCCTGAGATTCCAGAGTGTCAATCGAAACGGTGAGAGGCGGGGTTATCTTGTGTTCGATCTCACTTCTGAGGGTGCTGATGGCTTCCGATGGATTGTCGAGCCCGGCCGGCGGCGTTTTGGCGTTTGACGACACACCGACGTAAATGGTGCCGCCGTTGGTGTTGGCAAAGGCGCACACGTCGCAGATGATGGCGTGCAGCCGCCCGCCGCGACGGGTCATCCTCTCGTGGAACGATTGGACGATGCTGGGTCCCTGTTCGCGCGCCGCCTGCACGTGGTCGAAGGGGGCCTGGGCGGGGCGATAGGGCCGCGTGCGCGCGAAATCGTCGCCCTGGAAAACTTTTAGCAACGCCTCAAAGGAGACCTCGTCCAGCAGCACCTCGGTCACCCGGTCGCCGACCCCCAGGCGATTTTTGTCTTTGGGGTCGCGGTTCAGCCGGTGAGCGTCGGAGCCCTGGATGCAGTGCATCCGCCGGGGATACTCGGGCTTCGAGCCGTTGAAGAAAAGGGCGGTGCGGCGTCGGCTTTTACTCTCCAGGTCTGTTACCTCCAGCGCGTGAAGGTGAGGGTCCTGGGTATAGGCGATCTTCGTCTGTCCGCCAAAATCAAAGCCCTGCAGCGCAACCCCGTGTGTGGAATTGGCGTGGGCAGCAATCACCAGCCCGCCAACCTCGTTGATGATGCGATAGGCCGTCAACACGTCTACGGTTGCCCCTACTTCGGTAGAGCCTTCGTCCAATCGGTCGGGCGGAACGTTGAGGCGGAGCAGAATGTACTCCAGCTCTCGGACGCTTGTCTTAGGAGAAAATATGCCCAGGATGTGGAAACCCAGGGTCGCCGTCAGCTCGAATCCGGGCAACACCAGGATCTTGTTCAACAATCGCCGATACTCGTCCAGGCGATGCTTTTCCTTGCTCCGCAGACGGTTGAGTTGCTCCAGGAGGGTCAGTTCTTCGATCTCCTTGAGCATCGCTCCGTAGCCGGTGACTGTGTTGTGGTCGGTGATGGCGATGATGTCCAGGCCCCGACTTTCAGCTTTTTGCAAAATGTCAAGATACGACACGCCGGGTTCGGCGTAATCGGCAGAGCCAGGAGTGTGCAGGTGCAGGTCAACCCGACGCCACTGCTTGTTCTCTGACTCCCTTGAGGTGGGACTTCCCCCACTCGAACGACGTTTATTTGACACGATAGTTAATCCTCGCTTGGTTTTGTTGCGACAGGCACGCTGATTTTGTCGAAGGCTTCGTCGTGAGCGTTCAGTCGAACGGGTGTGCCTGTGGAGGGCAGCCTTCGACAAAATCAGGATGCCTTCTCTTTATCCGATTGCCGATCCAGCACGTCTCGGATGGTGGTCACCAGGTCTTCCATGTGGAAAGGCTTCAGCACAAAGCCGTCAACGCCGGCTTGCTCGCTCTCCCGCTGGTAGTCTATGCCCGACATCACGACCACCGGCAGGTTTTTGTGCTCTTCGTGGCTGCGGATGGTTTGAAACAGATCAAGCCCTCCCTGAGTGCCCAGGTGAAAATCCATCAAGACCAATGCTGGAGATTCTTCTGCGATGGTCTCCAGGATGCGATCCGGGTCAGAGAGTGTTGTGCAGGCGTAGCCTTCCAACTCCAGTTGAATCTTGACCAGTCGGCAGGTCATGGGATCGTCGTCGACGATCAATAATCTGGGTTTGCCGGAGACGTCAGGCTTGGAGGTCATCCCTCACCCTTTTTTGGCGAGTCGCCAATGTGACCATCGCGCAGGGCCGCCTCCAAAACTTCGTCCACCCGATCCACCAGGACGAAGTTCAATTCCTTTCGGACGTCAGGAGGCAGGTCGTCCAGGTCCTTCTCGTTGCGCCGGGGGATGATCACGGTGTGCAATCCAGCCCGGTGCGCGGCCAGCACCTTTTCTTTGATCCCCCCCACCGGAAGGACCTGCCCTCGCAGGGTGATTTCGCCGGTCATGCCGACGTCGGCGCGGACGGGGCGACCGGTGAGCAACGAGGCCAGGGCGGTGGCAATGGCCACCCCGGCCGATGGGCCATCTTTGGGCACTGCCCCGGCCGGCACGTGGATGTGAATGTCACTCGTGTTGAAGAAGTCTTTGTCGAACCCCAGCCTGTCGGCCTGCGAGCGGACGTAGCTCAGCGCTGCCTGCGCCGACTCCTTCATCACGTCGCCCAGTTGCCCGGTGATGGTCAGCCCTTTTTGCCCCGGCATTTTGGCGGCTTCGATGAACAGGATGTCTCCTCCCACCGCCGTCACCGACAGGCCGGTGGCGACGCCGGGCAGGTCGCAGCGCTCGGCGGCCTCGAAGAAGTAAATGGGCTTGCCCAGGTACTCCGGGACTTTGTCTGAATCGACCACCACTTGCCCGGTGTGGCCTTCGGCCACGCGGGTGGCCACCTTGCGACACACGGCGCCAATTTGTCGCTCCAGGTTGCGCACGCCGGCCTCGCGGGTGTAGTCGCGGATGATGGTGCGGATGGCATCGTCGGTGAAAGAGATCTCCGACACTCGCAGGCCGTTTTCCCGGATTTGCCGGGGGATGAGGTATCCCTTGGCGATGTGGAGCTTTTCCTCTTCGGTGTAGCCGGAGAGCTGCAAGATTTCCATCCGGTCGCGCAGGGGGCCGGGGATGGTGTCCAGGATGTTGGCTGTGGTGATGAACATCACCTGGCTCAAATCGAAGGCCACGTCCAGGTAATGGTCGCGGAATTCCCGGTTCTGCTCTGGGTCCAACACCTCCAGCAGGGCCGAAGAGGGGTCGCCACGCCAGTCGGCGCCGACCTTGTCTACCTCGTCCAGCATCATAACCGGGTTCTTGGATCCGACGCGCCGGATGGCCTGGATGATGCGGCCCGGCATGGCGCCGATGTAGGTGCGCCGGTGACCGCGAATCTCGGCCTCGTCGCGCACGCCCCCCAGGCTCATGCGGATGAACTTGCGCCCCAGCGCCCGGGCGATGGACTGCCCCAGTGACGTTTTGCCCACGCCGGGCGGGCCTACGAAGCACAAGATGACTCCTTCTCGCTCGCGGCGGATGAGGTCTTGCGGATGGAGCTCCTCCTCCCCGCGCTCTCCGGCCCGCTCCAGCCGCAGCTTGCGCACCGCCAGATATTCCAGGATGCGCTCTTTGATCTTCTCCAGGTCGTAGTGATCTTCGTCGAGGACCTGGCGCGCGTGGGCGATGTCGAGGGTGTCTTCGGTGGTCACCGACCAGGGCAAAGAGGTCAGCCAATCCAGGTACGTGCGGATCACCCCATACTCGGCCGCCGCCGGGGGCAACTTTTCCAGACGGCTGAGTTCGCGCAACGCCTCTTTCTCCGCTTCTTCGGGCATACCAGCTTCGGCGATCTTGGTGCGCAACTCCTCGATCTCCATCTGCTGCTCGTCGCCCTCGCCCAGTTCGCGCTGGATGGCCTTGAGTTGCTCGCGCAAAAAGTATTCGCGCTGCATCTTCTCCATCTCCGACTGGGCTTCGCTCTGGATTTTTTTGCCCAGCTCCAGCACTTCCAGTTCGCGGGTGAGGATGTTGGTGAGGCGGCGCAATTTGTCGGTGACGCGGTCCATCTCCAGAATATCCTGGGCGTCCTGGAGGTCCATACGGATGCTGGTGCTGACCAGATACACCAGTTGACGCGGGTCGTCGGTGCCGGAGGCCGCCATCATCAATTCGTCGGGCAAATGCGGCACCAGGGCCACCAGGCGGCCAAAAAGCTCAACGACGTTGCGCATCAGGGCTTCGGCCTCGACGTCTCCTTCCTCGGGCAGGATGTCGGGCGCTTGTGACACTTTGGCCTTCAGGTAAGGCTCTTTGACAGTCCACTCCTCGATGCGAATACGCTCCACGCCTTGCACGATGATGCGCATCGTGCCGTCGGGGGCCTTGATGAGTCGGTGGATGATGGCTACCGTCCCCACCTGATATACCTGATCAGGGGCCGGTTCGTCGATCTCGGGATCCTTCGACGCCACCAGGCCGATCAATCGGTCGCTTACGACCACGTCGTCAACCAGCCGCACGGAGCGAGGCTGACCCACCGTGAGTGGCAGGACCATCAAGGGATAGACTACCACCCCCCGTAAAGGGAGGATGGGGAGTTCTTCCGGTATCGCCGGCGTCGTTGACGAGCCCTGGTCATCGTTATTGGCGGGTAGTCGTTGATTGGGATCGTTCACGCCTATAGTTGGCATTTAAGAATCTCCTTAGAGATTATAGTCACTGTTTGTCCAGGGCTTTTCAACGTTCCAGCGCGAGCAAGGTGACAGTCACCTTGTTCGGATGATTGTCAAGTGCCTTCCTCTCGCCAAAAGATCGGAGGTGACTGTCACCTGGGTCAATTCTTTGAAAAGCCCTGCTGTTTGTCATTGATTGGTGATCGCCACGCGATGAGGCTTTGTTTTAGGCAGAATCACCAACAAAAACCCATCTTTATACGAAGCCTGGATGCCATCTACGTCAACTGTGCCTGGCACGTAAACGTCGGTGCGAAATTCGCCGTAGAGAATCTCCATTTGATGATACCCCAACTTCGCCGACGGATCACGCCGAACGCCAGCGATGGTCAGGGTATGCTCGGAAAAAGTTATCGAAAAATCATCCTCGGCCATACCGGCCACTTCGACCTTGACCACGATACTATCGTCTGTCTCGTACACGTCCGTTGGGGGACGCCAAACCCGTCCGTGGCGAGATACAATCCATTGGCTGCTCGATATACCCGACATGATTGTCAGGAGGCGACCGGTTTCTGGGTTGCCTGCGCGACTTCGATACTTGCCTGCCATTGACCTACTCCTGTTGTAAGCCCAGCCACTCTAACCTGTTGGGTGATTATACCATAAGCGACAGATAGAGCACAACTTGGCGCACCCGAACCCTTTTCCCAGGGCTTTTCAACGTTCTAGTTCTAGCGCGAGCAAGTAAACGCGACTGAAGTCGCCCCTACAGGGCCTTCGGCCGCAAAGCCCGCCTGCGCGGGCTAAAAAACCAGTCCACGCAGGGGGACTTCGCGGCGGAACGTCCTGTAGGGGTGCATTTCAATTCTATGGCAGGATGCGTCTTTTATCTGGCCCGGCATCAGGCGATAGCGACTAAAGTCGCGCCTGAAGGCCCCAGGCCGAGGCGTCGGCCTGCGCCGACGCGCTGGCCGTCAGGCCTGCAGG
>JAJRXB010000146.1 GCA_024276515.1 Chloroflexota bacterium | reverse complement strand
CTATTCTCCATCGAGGATGTTGGGGGGCCTTTCAAGGGAGCCGCCGGAATAGGGATTCCGGCGCTCCGATGAGAACTGCCGCCAGCAATACGCAGCCCCGGAATCCCCATTCCGGGGCTACCGGAGAAAAGAAATCACTTCCTGTCCAGCAACACCCGATAGGGAGACCACCGAAAGCACAAGACGGTTGAAACCGCTCCTGGAGGCCTGGCGGCCCGGCGTCCACCTCCGTGGACGCTGGCGTCGGCGCAGGCCGACGCTCGGCCCGGAGCCTTCAGGGGCGACTTGTGAAGGTTAAGAAAACAAGCGTGTAACCGATGCATAGCACAAGACGGTTGAAACCGCTCCTAGAGGCCTGGCGGCCCGGCGTCCACCTCCGTGGACGCTGGCGTCGGCGCAGGCCGACGCTCGGCCCGGAGCCTTCAGGGGCGACTTCAGTCGCTTTATCGCTTGTATGCCGAAATAATTTCTTAAACATCATTTTTCCTTATAGGGGCAGTTGTTGCTTTCCAAAGCATTTTCCGAAACCTTCGCAAAGACTTCACGGGATGGAGCAGGTGTCTTGCCCCCGCTGCACTGCGTCGGTTCACAAGTCCAGCTTCAGGTGGAGTTCCTTCAGTTGTTCGGGCGAAACGGGCGAGGGCGCGCCGGCCATCAGGTCGGCGGCGCTCTGGGTTTTGGGGAAGGCGATGACCTCCCGAATATTGGGCTCGCCGGCCAGCAGCATCACGAAGCGGTCAATGCCGGGGGCGATGCCGCCGTGGGGCGGGGTGCCGTATTCGAAGGCCTCCAGCATATGCCCGAACTGCTGCTTGGCGTCCTCCATTTCCAGCCCGATGAGATTGAAGACCTTCTCCTGAAGCTCCCGCCGATGGATTCGGATGCTGCCGCCCGCTATCTCGTATCCGTTGCACACCAGGTCGTATTGCTGGCCCCGCGCCCTGGCCGGGTCGGTGTCGAGCAGGGGGATGTCTTCGTCCATCGGCGCGGTGAAGAGATGGTGGCTGGGGTCCCAGCGCTGCTCCTCCTCGTTCCAGGTGACGAAGGGAAAGTCGATAACCCAGCACAGGGCCAGCACGTTGGGATCGCGCAATCCCAGCCGTTCGCCCAATGTCCCGCGCAGGCGACTCAGCGCCTCGTTGGCGATTTCGGGCCGGTCGGCGACGAAGAGCAGCAAGTCCCCGGGCTTTCCATCCAGCCGGTCGATGATGGCCTGCACCTGCTCGTCACTCAGGAATTTGGCGAAGGAGGAACGCACGGCTCCCTCCTCGCCCACCTGTGCCGCACCCCCAGGTGCAGGCAGCGCCAGCCAGGCCAGCCCTTTGGCCTCGAACTTTTTGACCAGGTCGGTCAGTTCGTCAATTTGCTTGCGGCTGTATCCTCCGCACCCCGACGCATTCAAACCTTTGACCACCCCCCCGCCGGCGACCGTTTCGGCAAACACGCGGAAGCCGCAGCCGGCGGCGATGTCGGAGATGTCTACCAGTTCCATCCCAAAGCGCAGGTCGGGGCGGTCGGTGCCGAAGCGATCCATCGCTTCGTAATAGCTTAGTCGCCTGAATGGTTTGAAGAGGAGTTTTTTGTCGCTGACCTGCTCGACGATGGCGGTGAAAAGTCGCTCGATGAGGTCCATCACGTCCTCACGGTCCACGAAGCTCATCTCCAGGTCGAGCTGGGTGAACTCCGGCTGCCGGTCTCCCCGCTGGTCTTCGTCGCGGAAGCAGCGGGCGATTTGAAAATACCGCTCGTAGCCGGCGACCATCAGGAGTTGTTTCAACTGTTGGGGGCTTTGCGGCAGGGCGTAAAATTTGCCCGGATGCAGCCGGCTGGGAACCAGGTAGTCGCGGGCTCCTTCGGGGGTGCTTTTGAAAAGAATCGGGGTTTCGATTTCAATGAAGCCCTCATCAGAGAGGAAGTCGCGGATGAATTTGATGACTCGATGACGCAAGATGAGGTTGCGCTGCATCCGCTGTCGCCGCAGGTCCAGGTAACGGTAGCGCAGGCGCAATGCCTCCTCCACCGGCGAATCCTCGTTGATGTAAAAGGGTGGCGTTTTGGCGGGGTTGAGGATCTCCGCTTCTTCGGCCAGCACCTCGATCTCGCCGGTTGCCAGATCGGGGTTTTCGAGGCCCGGGGGGCGCCGACGCACGTTGCCCGTCACCTTCACCACGTATTCCACGCGCAGGTCGTGGGCGACTTTGTGTGCCTCAGTCGAAATATCAGGATTGAAGACGACCTGGGTGATGCCCCACCGGTCGCGCAGGTCTATGAAAATGAGGCCGCCGTGGTCGCGACGGCGATGGACCCAGCCGGCCAGTGTCACCGTTTGGTCGGCATGCTCCGGTCGAAGTTGGCCGCAGGTGTGTGTTTTTAGAGACACGGTGAAATACCTCTCTCTTCTCCAGATAAAGTTATTATACCTATTGTTCACAGAATCTCAAGTGAGGAGCATTTCGCTTTGGGGCGAACTTCGAAGCAACAGTGGTGGTAGAAAAGTAAGTGATATGTCATTGCGAGGGAGTGAAACGGACGAAGCAATCCCCGCATTGCAGGCCGGGGATTGCTTCGCTTCGCTCGCAATGACATCCCGCGCAAGTGGAACCGGGGCCCGGCGGCGATGTCGATGCCGGAGATTGCGTCGCTTCGCTCGCAATAACATCCCCCCGTCACTTACGGTTTAACCACCACCGAAGCAACAACCAAGTGACCGGCACTTGAACATCTGCCAGGAATGGCGACGAAAGTGCCGGTCACTTGGAATTGGGAGAAAAAGACTATTTACACTCTTATGGGCACATGTTAGACTGAGGGTGATTATAAGCGTGGGGAAACACCCATTTGAGTCAGCGTTAGTTAGATGGAGG
>JAJRXB010000145.1 GCA_024276515.1 Chloroflexota bacterium | reverse complement strand
TCCAGGTCAACCTCCAAATCGGCCTGTCTGGCAGCAAGAGCTCAGCTTCATTCTGAAGCCGGGTCAATTGGGCGTTCAATTTGTGTCTGAGGCTATCACAAACACAGGCTTCTGACGATCTTCTGCCGGCAACCCTTCCAGCGCTTTCCAGACCAACTGCAACATAGCCGTTGAGTCCTTGCCGCCGCTGTAGCCAACCACCCACATCTGAGGGGGTGAGCAGTTACAACAACAATTGCATTATATCACAGAAGCAGAAAAGTCAACAAGCTCATGCCGAAAGCCTCGCCGGCCAGGAGTGCGCCCAGCACCGCCTCAACGCGATCCGGATTGTTCCAGGTAGCGCAATAAAGGAGTCCGGTGAAGGCCGACCTGACCGGGGCAACCTACGAATCCGGTGGCGCTCCCTCAGCTACATCCTACCCCTGGCCTGAACCACGCAGAAGGCTCCCCCGACTGGGCCAGTATGCAGGCCAACCTGGGCGGTGCCTCATTACGACGGGTTGATGGATCATAGACGGCCGAGAGGAGAGTCCTGCTTGATCTGGCGCCGGGCGCGCCAGTGGGCCGCCCGGGCGGCAAAGCGAGCGAAGTCCTCGGGCCGGGTGGCGGAGCTGAGAGTGCCAACAACGGGGATGCGAACGCCGCCATCGGTATCGGTGACGACGAGGGCGCCATCGTCATCTTGCACTATCTGCCACTCCCCGCCCTCCGTGTCCACATACTTGCCTAATGGTTCCATTCTTTACTCCTATCTCAGACGGCGGGTAGCTGCCACCGGCGTCTGGGAGCCTATAGCAGAGACCTTCAAATACCAATCCCTCGGGCTCGACCTGGTGGTGGACAAGAAGGATGTGCCCCAATGGATCACCGGCGACCCGGCCGATGCGAGTTGGCTGGCCATCTGGGTCAACGGGGTCAACATCGTGGACCAGGACGTGTACCACTCCGAGGGACCCACCCTGGCCCTGGGACCTGGGGGGTGCACGTGGCGGTGTGGTCGGCGGACCGGGACTACGGCAACGACCGGCTCTTTATGGCGATGCACAACCCCGGCGGCTCGCCCGCCAAGCACTACTACGCCGCCGGCCAATGCATCGCCACCCGGGTGGACGATGTGCCATACTACGTGCTGAGCGACCACCTGGGTTCTACAACCCTCATCGCCGATGTCCAGGGGAACGAAGTAGGCCACGTAGCCTACGACCTCCCACCTGCGCGGGACAGGCGTGGGGCCAGGTGCTGGAGAACACCATCTCCCTCACCCTGACCGACCGCCTATTTAGTGCGAAGCCCCCGCAGGGGGCGCAGCCTCCCGGCAATCGGCGGCAGCTTATTGAAAGTGGGGGGAAAATGTGCTATACTGAGCGTCGTAGAGAACTGGCTTGCTGGTCCTACTTCGGGCCGTAACTACTCGGTCACTCTTGCGAAGGTTGTCAGCACCTTCGCAAGGATTTCGTTGCCGGAGTGGTAATTTCGGGCCGCAAACTCATTCGTAATAAGGCATTGCCCAAAATTAAGGAGGGAAGGATGAAAGGAAACGAACAGATCATCGAAACGTTGAACGCTCTTCTTGCCGACGAGTTGACCGCGATTAACCAATATATCGTCCATTCTGAGATGTGCGCTGACTGGGGGTACGAGCAGCTCCATCAGGCAATCGAGGCGCGGGCCATCCAGGAGATGAAGCACGCGGAGAAGCTGATCGCGCGCATTCTCTTCCTCGAAGGAATGCCGATTGTGAGCAAGCTCAACGACATCTCCATCGGCCCCGACGTCGAAACGCAGCACAAGAATGACCGGATGGCCGAGATTGGCGCGGTGGAAGCGTATAACAACGGCATCCGGCTGGCGGTCGAGGTCGGCGACAACGGGACTCGTGAACTCCTCGACTCGATCCTCAAGGATGAGGAGGAGCACGTGGACTGGCTCGAAGCACAGCTCGACCAGATCGAGCAGATGGGGATTCAAAACTACCTGGTGGAGCAGATCGACTAGCAGTCTGTTTTTCTGGTGTGAACGTAGGGGCGAGGCATTCCGACCCAGGCCTTGCGCTAGGAAGACTCTCGGTCCGTCGAAAGGGGCCTGGCCTGGCAAACCCGATGTCGGGAGTGCCTCGCCCCTACGGCGGTGTGGTCTATTTCCGAGACAACTCTACCTTATCAAAGGGGCATAGGGACGAGACAGGTCTCGTCCCTATTGTTGTTTTGTGGCAACCTTCGTCGCTCAAAGGCCGAAATCGCATCGTTTTTAGAGTTGTTCCCTTTTAAGCAAGAGCAGATGACAGTCACTTTATTTAGGAACAACTCTTTTAGTGAAATGGCGAACGTCCGATGATGAATAGAGAACCTTCACCCGGCGGGCAGGCATTGAAGCGCCTGGTATGGGTATCTTTTCTTCTGGTCCTTCTTTTTTCCTCTCTCGTGTGGGTGGCGGGAGCGCAAAAACCGGAGGGTGGGAATGAGGCTTCTCCTCTCCCGCCCCCTGTTGACCCCGCGCTGCGGCTCAAAATCGAACCGGCACTCCTTAAGCAACTGATCGAGAGCGATGGGGGACAGGTCCCCATCATCGTCGAGGTGAAGGCGGTGGCCGACCTGGAAACCGC
>JAJRXB010000007.1 GCA_024276515.1 Chloroflexota bacterium | reverse complement strand
TTGTGCCAGGGCACAAACGCGGTTGAAACCGCTCCTGCAGGCCTGACGGCCAGGCGTCCACCTCCCGTGGACGCCAGCGCGTCGGCGCAGGCCGACGCCTCGGCCTGGGGCCTTCAGGCGCGACTTTAGTCGCTATCGCCTATCGCCTGATGCCGGGCCAGATAAAAGATGCATCCTGCCATAGAATTGAAATGCACCCTTCCGACCCAGGCCTTGCGCTATGAAGACACTCGGTCCGTTAAAGAAGCCTGGCTTGGCGAACTCAATGTTGGGAATGCCTCGCCCCTACTATACCCTCACAGTCCGCAGGGGGAGACGAGAGATGGGCAAAAGGACCAAAAAGAAACGCCAGTCCAAAAACGACCTGCCGCTGGTCACTATCGTGGGCCTGCTGGTCGGATTGTTGGGGGCCTATATACTGGCCGAAGGCGCGCTGGCCCTTCAGCCGCACTACTGGCATTGGCTGGTGGCGGTGGGTGGCGCGGTCATCGGCTATACCCTCGGCACCGGCTGGTATCGGTGGCGGGGTGACATTGTGTAGTGTTGCGGGAGAGAAGCCCTCTATACTGCAAGGAGAGTGGCAGGCAGCGGTGTGAAAATGGGGCCGACACCGTTGCCGACCTGCGGGGGGCGTCTCCGGTTGGCCCCATTCAAAACCTATCAAGGAGGGTATTCAAAATGGCGAAAGATCCGGTATGTGGTATGGAAGTCGATCCGGCCCAGGCAGCAGCGACCGTCGAGTACCAGGGGGAGACGTACTATTTCTGCGCTCCCGGCTGCAAGACGGCCTTCGAGAAGGAGCCGGAGAAGTATCTGGGCAAAGCCGAGAAAGGCCATCAGGGCCACGAGGGCCACGGCCATCACTGAGGTCAGGCATCTGGACCTCACAGCGGCAGGGGATGGTCAGTCGGTCCGACCTCTCAGCTTGGGCTCGATCTCGAGCCCGGAGGGACCATCCTCTGCCGCTTCTCTCACCCAGGGCAGCAGGAGGTGCGATGGTGAACCACAAGTCTGAAATGCCGACAGATTTTGAGGGGCCTCAAATAACCCGACGCCGCCTCGTCCGCTGGTTGCTGGGCTTTTCGGCGGTGAGCACGCTGGGCGGGGTGCTGACACCCATCGTCGGCTACCTGTGGCCGCCGGCGCGTGCCCGGGGCAGCCAGGGGGGACGGACGCCGGTTGGGGCGGTGAGTGACTTCCCGCTCAACAGCGGCACGGTGACACCGGTTAACGACGAGCCGGTCATCGTCGTCAACACCGAGGCCGGGGGCATCAAGGCGTACTCGGCCATTTGCACTCACCTGGGCTGCATCGTCTATTGGCACGAAAGCCGGGGGGTGATCCAGTGCCCGTGTCACGACGGGCGTTTCAACCCGCTGAACGGGGCAGTCATCTCCGGGCCGCCTCCCCGGGCGTTGCCGCCTTATGAGTTTGAGATCGTGGACGGACAGGTTTACGTCGGCCAGGCCAAGGGGCCTATCGGTCCCATCTGAGGCCGGCCAAATTGGGGGACGATTCGATGAGCGAAACGATGATTTCACGCCGGAAGTTCGTGGCCTGGGTCACGGGAGGCATCGGCGCCATCATGAGCGCCGTCGTCGGCCTGCCGGCGATTGCGTATCTGATTGGACCCTCGCTGCGCAAGCAAGAGACCGGCGGCTGGCAACCCCTGGGGCCGTTGAGCCAGGTGCAGGCCTCGACCGAACCGG
Organism: Chloroflexota bacterium; assembly: GCA_024276515.1. Classification (GTDB taxonomy): domain Bacteria; phylum Chloroflexota; class Anaerolineae; order 4572-78; family NAK82; genus JAJRXB01. The sequence goes on along the minus strand of JAJRXB010000007.1, from coordinate 2,438 downwards.
TCTCCTTTACCCTGAGCCACGTCATCGAAGCCGGCTGGCGAAGGACGGTCAAGAAAGAGACCATCTACGTGCAGCAGTTGCCGGACGGCGAATTGCTGGCTCATTCCAACATATGCACCCACCTCTCGTGCATCGCCCACTGGCAGGCAGAGGAGCAGCGATTCTTCTGTCCCTGCCACGACGGGGTGTACGACCGGATGGGAAATGTGGTATCGGGGCCTCCTCCCCGCCCGTTGGACCGCTACCAGGTGAAGGTGGAGGATGGGCAGATTTGGGTGGGCGAACGATACCGGGTGTATGGATGACGATGCAGGTTCCGTTGAATTGGGCGAGGCTCATCGCCGGGGCGTTGGCCCCGTGGTGGGTCTTTTTGATTCCAATCGTAGAGTCGTCATCGAGGAGGATGAAAGATGATAACTGCAACCGGGGCAGCCACGATCCACGATAACATCCTGACCACCATCGGCCAGACTCCGCTGGTGCGGCTGAGCCGCGTTACGCGGGGGCTACAGCCGACCGTGCTGGCCAAAGTGGAGTTCTTCAACCCCGGCGGTTCGGTCAAGGACCGGATAGGCCCGGCCATCATCGAGGAGGCCGAGCGCACGGGTCGCCTTAAGCCGGGAGGCACCATCGTCGAAGCGACCAGCGGCAACACGGGCGTGGGGTTGGCCATTGCCGCTGCCATCAAAGGCTACCAGTGTGTCTTCGTGATGCCCGACAAAATGAGCGAGGAGAAAATCCGCCTGCTGCGAGCTTTTGGGGCACGGGTGGTCATCACCCCCACCGCCGTCGAGCCGGACGACCCGCGCAGCTACTACTCGGTGGCCAACCGCATCGTAGCCGAGACGCCCAACGCCATCCTGGCCGACCAGTACCACAACCCGGTCAACCCCGAAGCCCACTATCGCGTCACCGGGCCCGAACTCTGGCAACAGACGAATGGGCAAATCGACGTCTTCGTGGCCGGCATGGGCACCGGCGGCACCGTCACCGGCGTCGGTCGCTATCTCAAGGAGCAAAACCCGGCCGTCAAAATCGTGGGCGTGGACCCGGTGGGCTCGATTTTGCACGATCTGTTTCAGACCGGGAAGACGGTGGCCGCCCACACCTACAAGGTCGAGGGCATCGGCGAGGATTTCCTGCCCACGACGCTCGACCTGTCGGTGCTGGACGACACGGTGCAGGTCAGCGACAAAGAGTCGTTTCTGATGACCCGGCGGCTGGTGCGTGAGGAAGGTATCTTCTGCGGCGGGTCGTCGGGGTCGGCGGTGGCCGGGGCGCTGCGCTACATCCGGGATCACAACCTGGGCCCCGAAGTGACGGTGGTGGTCGTGTTGCCCGACTCCGGCTCTCGCTACCTGAGCAAAGTCTTCGACGACGATTGGATGCGGGAGAACAGCTTCCTGGAGTCGGCCTGGGCCGAACTCCGCGTCGCCGACGTGCTGGCCGCCAAGGCGATGCAAACCCTCTACACCGCCCGGCCGACCGACCGCCAGACCGACGTGATCGCCCTGATGAAACAGCACGACATCTCGCAGGTTCCGGTGGTGGACGACGGACGGCTGGTGGGCATCGTCACCGAGGTGGAGTTGCTGGACCACATGCTGATGGCCGGTCACGCCCACGACCCGGCCGAGACCATCGAGGCTCTCGTCCGCCCCCAGGTGGCGACAGTGACCCCCGGCACCCCGTTGGAGACGTTGATGAGCGTCTTCACCACCCGGCGGGTGGTGCTCGTGATCGAAGAAGAGCGGGTGGTGGGCATCATCACCAAGATCGATCTGCTGGACTTCCTGACCGGGCAGGTCAAGTAGACGGCAGAGCCCTCCCCCCCGAATTTCGGGTTCAGGGGTGGACAGATGGAAAGTCCAAAGGCTGGGGTTCAAAGGGAGTCGCAGGGGTGCGGCATGCCTGCTCGTCAGGCGTCTGTGGCTTCCGCTCGTCAGGGGTCTGTGACCCCTGACCCGGCCCTGGAATTCCGGCCCTGCAGAGAGCCATCGGAGCGCCGGAACGTCCTGCTCGTCAGGCGTCTGTGGCTTTCGCTCGTCAGGGGTCTGTGGCTTTCGCTCGTCAGGGGTCTGTGACCCCTGACCCGGCCCTGGAATGGGGATTCCGGCCCTGCAGAGAGCCATCGGAGCGCCGGAACGTCCTGCTCGTCAGGCGTCTGTGGCTTTCGCTCGTCAGGCGTCTGTGGCTTCCGCTCGTCAGGGGTCTGTGACCCCTGGCCCGGCCCTGGAATTCCGGCCCTGCAGAGAGCCATCGGAGCGCCGGAACGTCCTGCTCGTCAGGCGTCTGTGGCTTCCGCTCGTCAGGGGTCTGTGACCCCTGACTCGGCCCTGGAATGGGAATTCCGGCCCTGCAGAGAGCCATCGGAGCGCCGGAACGTCCCTATTCCGGCGCGCCACGCCCCAACGCCCGTGCCAGGTCGGCGATCAGGT
>JAJRXB010000144.1 GCA_024276515.1 Chloroflexota bacterium | reverse complement strand
CGACGGCTTCGGGCAGACGGAAAACGGGGTGGGGATGGTTCGTCAATTCCTGGACGAGTGGGAGCGGGTTAAATCTTCGATCCCCGATCTCAAATATCGCCGGGCGACACTGGTGTGCGGGGAACTGGCGGTGCCGGTGCTGCAGGGTGTGGTGAACGAGTTGAACGCTCTGGCCGGGAGCGACGTCCGCGTCGCCCCCATCGTCAACAATTGGTATGGAGTCGTAACCGTCTCTGGCCTGCTGACCGGGCACGACGTGGTGGAGCAGTTGACGGGCATGGCAGGAGAGGCGGTGCTGTTGCCGCGCGTGATGTTCGACAACTCCGGCCAGGTGGCGCTGGACGATATGACCCCCGCTCAGATGCAAGAATCCCTGGGAGTGCCGGTAGCGGTGGCACAACGTCCCGGCGAGATGCTGGCCGCTTTGAGCGGAGGGCTCTCCTGGCAGGCCGCCCTATCGCCCAAACCGGGTTGGTGGGGGGAGCAAAATCGTCCTTTTTGGCAGGGAAAGGAGGTGGTAGCCGCACACAAAATCGTCGAGGGAAGACAGCGCACGGCCCTGGCACAACTGCCGGGGTGACGCGGAGCAGGTTCCCCGTCGCAAGGCGGGGCTAACCCGGGAGCAGACGGTGGTTGAAGGTAGGGGCGAACCGGTGTGTTCGCCCTGTAACGGGCAGACACACCGGTCTGCCCCTACGGAACTCCTGGGGAAAAGCGAGAGATCAGCGGGTGCCTGCCGGGCCTGGTCACGTCCCGACTCTTCCCTCCTGAGCCCCTGTTGGGGTAAATAAAACCATTCTCAAAACCATTGGGTAACCGATGGGACAAGTGAATGGTGGTGGCCGACGCAAGTAACAGGGAGCAGACAGCAAAGTTAACTACTCAGCCACCCTTGCGAAGGTTGTGAATAGCCTGGTAGTGGTAGAAAAGTAAGTGATATGTCATTGCGAGGGAGTGAAACGGACGAAGCAATCCCCGCACTGCAGACCGGAGATTGCGTCGCTTCGCTCGCAATGACATCTCCCCCGTCACTTACAGTTTAACCACCACCGAATAGCCTTGACAGCGGAGCAACCGCCAATGGGAAAAGACGGTTTCGGCTTCTCACGAAACCTTCGCAAGGGTTCCTCTGCTTGAGTAATCACAAATCAGGAGGGAAATCCCATGTGTGGTATCGTTGGTTACATTGGGCCGCGTGAGGCCACGACGGTTGTGTTTGACGGCCTCAAGCGGCTGGAGTATCGCGGCTACGATTCGGCGGGCATCGCCACCATCCAGGATGGGCGCATCGCCATTCGCCGCGACGAAGGCAAACTGAGCAACCTGGAACAACTGCTGGCCGAGCAGCCTGTCAGTGGACACATCGCCATTGGGCACACGCGCTGGGCCACCCACGGCGTCCCCAGCCAGCGCAACGCTCACCCCCACACCGACTGCACCGGCGACATTGCCGTGATTCAAAACGGCATCGTCGAGAATTTCCTCAGCCTGCGGCAGGAATTGCAGGCCGAGGGCCACGTTTTCTCCTCTGAGACCGACACCGAGGTCATCGTCCACCTGGTAGAAAAATACGTTGCCCAGGGGCATAGCCTGGCCGAGGCCGGGCGACGCGCGTTTGGCCAGATCAAAGGCTCGCACGCCATCGTGCTCCTCAGCCGTCGCGAGCCAGACACGTTGGTCGCTGTCCGGCTGGGCAATGCTGGCGGGGTGACGGTCGGCCTGGGCGACGACGAAATCTTCCTGGCCAGCGACATCCCGGCCATCCTGGAACACACCCAGCGCATGATCTTCCTCGAGGACCGAGAGATGGTGGTCGTCACCATTGATGGCCCGCAATTTTTCGACCTCGACGGGCAGCCGGTTGAAAAAAGTGTGATCGAAATTCCCTGGGACCCCATCAGCGCGGCCAAAGGCATCTATCGCCACTTTATGCAAAAGGAAATCCACGAGCAGGCGCGTTCGATCACCGACACGCTTCGCGGTCGCATTGACTTTGAAACCGGCGCGGTGGCGCTCAACGGCCTGAACCTGTCGGCAGAGATGGCCCGGTCGATGGAGAAAATCGTGACGGTTGCCTGTGGCACGTCGGCCTATGCCGGGCTGGTGGGCAAGTTTATGATTGAATCGCTGGCGCGCGTGCCGGT